>NZ_JBAQRT010000367.1:0-15603 GCF_049306435.1 Zavarzinia sp. | reverse complement strand
CTGATGGGGCTTGAGCGCGCCCGCCGCCCGCAATCTGTAACAACGGACGATCCGCTGCCCGACCTGGTCGGGCGGGAAGGGGAGTGACCATGCTGATCGACAATTGGCGGCGCACCTGGTGGCGCCTGTGGTCGGTGCGCCTTGCCGCCGCCGGCACCGCCCTCACCAGCGTGCTGACGCTCTGGCCCGATTCCGCGCTGCAACTCTGGCAGATGATGCCGGACGAGGTCCGCGCCCTGATCCCCGAGAGGGCCATGACGATGCTGGGCGTCGTCGTCTTCGCGGCCTCGATCGTCGCGCGCTTCATCAGGCAAAGGGGGCTGCATCATGACCCGGAAGCGTAAGGCCTTGGCGGGCGTCACCGGCGCCGCCGCAGCCGCGATCCTGTTCGCGATCGTGCCCCAGTTCGAAGGAGTGATCCTGCGGGGCTATCTCGATCCGGTCGGCATCCCCACGAAATGCATGGGCGATACCACCGAGGTCGAGGTCGGCCGGCATTACACCGAGGCGGAGTGCCGTGCCTCGCTCGAGGAAGAACTGATCGCCCATGCCGAGCCGATACTGGCCTGTGTGCCGCAGCTCGCCGGCCGGACCTACCAGCTCGCCGCCTCGGTGAGTTTTGCCTACAACATCGGCGTCGGCGCATTCTGCGCCTCGACCGCCGCCCGGCGCTTCCGTGCCGGTGACTGGCAGGGTGGGTGCAGGGCCTTCAACGAGACCGATTCCGGCCGGCCGCAGTGGGTAACCGCGCGCGGCCGCGTCCTGCCCGGCCTTGTCAAGCGGCGGGCAGCCGAACGGGCGCTGTGTGAGGCGGGGCTTGTACCGTGAGCGCGCCTGGGGAACGCCACAATGACAAAATCGAAACCGCCAAAGGCGCTAGACGCAATCGAATTCTGACGGGCGATGTTGCTGAACAACGATGGTGCGCTTCGCACCGCGCCGACCCAGCTGCCGCCCGTCTCGCCGACCGCCACTACAATCGGCAAAAGATCGGCTCGCCTCAGTTCGCTCCTACCGGCAGTTGCGCCGTGTTCCTGACTGACTGCGGCCGGGCATTCTGGATAACGTCCGCGCCGCTTGCCGAATGGGTCAAGCACGCTTGGCCGGGCGCGTGGATTTGTTCGGCCTTCCGACAGGAAGGCGCGGGCGTCGCCTCCCAATTGATCCGACAGGCCGTCGCCGCTACCCGCGCGCACTACGGCGAACCGCCCGCAATTGGCATGGTGACGTTCATTGACCGCGAAAAGGTCCGGCCGATCATGGTGCGCGGCAAGCCCATGTGGGGATGGACCTACCGCAAGGCGGGCTTCGTTGACGCTGGCGAGACGAAGGGCGGCTTGCTGGCCCTCCAATTGTGGCCGGAAGCTATGCCGGGACCGCTCGCGGCAAATCAGAGGACTATGCATGGAACACCACTTTTCGACCGGCCCCATTTCCTTGAGGCCGCAGAATGAGGGACACGGGAGTCAAGCGTATAGGTCCCATCGCTTTCCGGCCGGCGCCAAGCCCGCCTTGGGATTGGGACGGCAATGCCGCCCAGCCGACCCTTACGCCCAGCGTCCACCGCATGACCGTGCGCACGGGTGATGAGGCCAAAACGCACTGGCATGGCTGGCTGCGCGCCGGGGAGTGGGTGTCATGCTAACCTGGCTGTCATCTCTTCTTCTCGATCATCTCGACTGGCTGCCCACCCTGGTCCCCGGCGCTGGGGCGGTCTGGGCAGCCCTGCGCGGCTCATGGCGCTGGGCTCTGGCCTGCGCCGGCATCATCGCGGCGGCCGTCATCTGGATCTGGATCAGCAGCCTACGGCATGACCTCGCCCTGTCCGAGATCGCCGCCGCCGATGCCCGCAAGGCGCAGGCGCTGACCGCCGCCGCCCTGTCCCGGCTCCAAGCTGATCAGGCAGCCGCCCAAGCCGCCCTCGCAACCGTCGAACGCGCCCGCCAGGAGGCGGAGTCCTATGCCGATGCTCTCCGCCGCAAGATCGTGGCCGCTCCCCGCTCTCGCGCTTGCGCTGACAGCCCTGCTGTGCGGGGCCTGCTCGACGACCTCCGCGCCGCCGGCGCCGCAGGTGATCACCCCTGAAATCCCGGCAAGCCTGCTGACTTGCTCGCCCGAGCCGTCACTGCCAGCGGCGGATGCCGATGACGCGGGCCTCGCCCTGTGGATTGTCGATCTGCGCCGCGCGGGGCAGGACTGCCGGGGCCGGCTATCGGGGATCAGGGTATGGGCAGCTGGCCTTGCTAATCATCCATGAGCACCGAGCTGCGTTGACGGCAGTATAGGCGGAGATATTGTCGTCAACGGCACCATTCATCGGAAAAAGTTTGGGATCATGACCGCTAAGTCATTGATTAATTGTGCCGACAAATAAGGCATTTGGGTGCGCTAAGCAATTGATATTTATAAAAAATATCGCTCCCGCCGGGGACACCATCTCCTTTCAGGAAAATGGCCCCTTGTCCGACGAGGGGCGGCGGCCGCGGCATGTCGGCCGCGGCCGGTTCCAGATGGGCTCTCAGATCAGCATGAAATCCCCGGCGTCGATCAAGGGAGCGCCCGAAAGAATGGCGATCTGGCTCTGCGCCATGCCGCCCGCGCCATCGGCGTCGTAATAAAGCGCGCCGTTGGCCGTGTTGTAGATCAGATGCTGGCTGGCGGTGGTCGCCGCCGTGCCCGTCGTGAAGGCGGCGGCGTCGAGGGCGCCGGCCAGATCGCCGGAGAAAGCCGCGAAGCCGTCGCGCATCAGGCCGATGTGATCGATGCCGTGCTCGAAGTCGCGGATCGAGTCCCTTGTGGCGGGCAGGTCGAGGGCATCGAGGCGGAACAGATCCGCGCCCGCGCCGCCGGTCAGCGTATCGGCGCCCTGGCCGCCCGCGAGCGTGTCGTCGCCGGCCCCGCCGACCAGCGTGTCCTTGCCGCCAAGACCGACGAGGATATTGGCCGCGCCATTGCCGGTCAGGGTGTTGACGAGGTCATTGCCCGTGCCGTCGATCGCCGCCGCGCCGGTCAGCACCAGCTTCTCGACCTCGTCGAGCAGGGTGTAGCCGATGCCGGCATTGACCGTGTCCGTGCCGCCGCCCGCGGCCTCGATCACCAGATCGCCCGCGTCGTCGATGGTATAGATGTCGTTGCCGGCACCGCCGTCCAGCCTGTCGGCCCCGGTTCCGCCGTCGAGCTTGTCGCTGCCCTCGCCGCCCAGCAGATGGTCGTTGCCGGCCATGCCCTTCAGCGCGTCGTTGCCGGCATCGCCCGACAGGCGATCGGCGCCGGCGCCGCCGGTCAGCGTGTCGTTGCCGCCACGGCCCGAGAGATCGCCCGCGTCATAGCTGCCGGCGACGGTGACCCGATTGGCGAGATCGTCGGTCGCGACCACGCCGACGGTGACCCTGCCGCTGTGCCAGGCACCGCTGCCGCTGGTCGCGACATAGTCGAAACCGCCGGCGGCGCTGGCGGTCACGACCAGACGGCCGGACACCAGCGAAAGATCGATCGCGGTCGGATCGCCGATCTGCGTGACCGCGAGCGTGGCGCCGTCCGTGGTTGCGTCATCCGCCAGAAGGATGCCGGCATCGAGGTCGGCGGCAACCCCGAGGGTGAGCAGCAGCCGGTCGGCGCCGGTGGTCACCGTGGCGGCCACGCTCTCGTCCGAGCCGGCGACGGTAACCGTCAGCTGCGCGTCGGCGGTCAGGCCGAGGCTGTCCACGATGCGATAGGCGAAGACATCCGAGACCAGGGCGGTGCCATCCAGGGCCGCCGTCGCCGCGCGGGCATTGTCGAGGCTGTAGCTGAAGCTGCCGTCCGCGTGGATGGTCAGCTGGCCGTAGATCCCGTCGATCGCGGTGGCGCCGCCGACGCTGGCGAAATAGCCGCCAGCCCCGGCCCGCGCCCCGCTGACGAGAAGGCCGGGGGCGCCGTCATTGGCGAGGACATTGCCGGCGACGACACCGATGCCCGTGTCGGTCGCGCTCGCCTCCTTGATCCCGGCGATCGTGTCGGCGACGGCCGAGGGGGCGGTGATTTCGGCGCCCGCGATCGTGTAGGTGCTGGCGCCGAAGCGCAGATATTCGATCCCGTCGAGCAGGTCGGTGCCGTCGCCCGCCGCCCGCTGGTCGTCAACGGTTACACTGCCGTCGCCGTTGACGGTGATCACATGGTCGCCGATCGTGCCGCTGAACGCGGCGACATCGGTGCCGCCGCCGCCGTGCAGGCGGTCGTCGCCCTGGCGCCCGTCGAGAATGTCGCTGCCGTCATTGCCCGACAGGGCGTTGGCGCCGACATTGCCGACCAGCGTGTCGCCGCCGCTGCCGCCGATCGCATCGGCGATATGGGTGGTGGTGGCCGCCGCGAGGCCCGTGGTGATGGCCGAGACGATGTTCGAGCTGTCGGCGGTCAGCGTGACCACCGTGCCGCGCCCAAGCGCCGTCGCGAGGCCCTGATAGGTCGTCTCGAGGCCGCCGGTGACGGCGAAGATCGGGATGATGTTCGCCGCCTCGAGCGCGGATCTGAGCAGCGACAGGTCCGGATAGTTCTCGCCGATGCCATTGCCGTCGAGCACGGTATCACCATTGTTCGGCGTCGTGAGGCCGGCGGCCGCGCCATCGGCGGCGGTATGGAAGGGCGCATCGGTAAAGACGACGGCGAAATGCGCGGCATTGGCCTGGAACCCGACTTCGCCGCCCGCCCGCAGTCCCAGTTGCATCAGCGCTTCCAACTGGGCTTCCGGCAGATCCGCGCCGCCGTTGGCGAGCATCGCGCCATAGGCGGTGGCGAGCGCCGAGGAGGTCGCGCCCACGGCCAACTGGGTGAGATAGACCCAGTCGCCCGCGCCGCCGAAGGCGCCATAGGCCTTGTCCCTGAAGGTGGAGACGCCGAAGGCGGCGCCGCCCTGCACGGACTGAAGCGCGGTGACGATCTGGGGCACCAGGGCGCGGACATTGGCGATGTCGTCGGCGAAACTGCCGGTCAGATCCTGCAGGAACTGGACGTTCAGCGCCCCGGTGATGGTGCCGCCGGTGCCGAAGTCGCAGACCTCGTCCTCGATCTCGGTTTCGCTTTCGGCCGAAAGATCGATGTGGCTGTCGCCGCTGGCCTCGCTGGCGTCGATCGTGTCGTGACCCTGGAAATCCTCGATATGGGCGGCGCCGCCATGGATCTCGTAGGTATCGTCGCCGGCACCGCCCGCCAGCGTGTCGCGTCCGGCGGTGGAAATCAGGTGGTCGTCGCCATCGCCGCCGATCTCGGTGTCGTCACCCGCGCCGCCGTCGAGCGTGTCGTCGCCGGTGTCGCCCGCGAGTTCGTTGTCGCCGTCGTTGCCGGTCAGCCTGTGGCCGCTGCCGGCGAGCCGGACATTCTCGATATTGTCGGCAAGGGTCCAGTCGGCGCCGACGATGACGGTGTCGGTGCCCCCCGCGGCGGTCTCGACCACGACATCGCCGGTATCGTCGATGTAATAGGTATCGTCGCCGGCACCGCCAACCAGATGGTCGGCGCCCGCGCCGCCCTCAAGCACGTCGTCGCCACCGCCGCCTTCCAGCGTGTCGATCCCGGCGGTGCCGGTCAGCCGGTTGTCGCCGTCGTTGCCGATGCCGTGATGGGCAAGGCCCGTGAGGGACAGGTTCTCGACATTGCCACCCGGGGCCATGGTGAAATCGATCGACGACAGGATCGTGTCGGTGCCGCCGCCCGCAGTCTCGGTGATGATGTCGGTGGCGCTGTCGACGACGTAAGTATCGTCGCCTGCGCCCCCGGCCAGCGTATCGACGCCCGCGCCGCCGTCGAGCACGTCATCGCCCGCCGTGCCGGTCAGGATATTGTCGAGCGCATTGCCGGTGCCGTGACGGGCGGCGCCCGTGAGGGTGAGGCGCTCGACGCCGCCGCCGAGGACATAGCCGTCGACGCTGGCGATCACGGTATCCGTGCCTTCGCCGACGGTCTCGACCACGCTGTCGCCCAGGTCGTCGACCCGGTAGCTGTCGTCGCCAAGACCGCCGACCAGCGTATCGGCCCCGGCGCCGCCGTCGATCATATCGTCGCCGGCCGTGCCGTCGATGCGATTGGCGAGGGCGTTGCCGGTGCCCGAGCGGGCGGCGCCGGCCAGCACCAGGTTCTCGACATTGGCGGCAAGGGTGATGCCGACATGGGCGGTGACCGTATCGGTGCCGCCACCCGCGGCTTCCACGACCATGTCGCCGACATGGTCGACGACATAGCGGTCGTCGCCCCGGCCCCCGGTCATGGTGTCGGCCCCGGCGCCGCCGTCGATCAGGTCGGCGCCGCCGGTGCCGGTGATCGCATTCGCCAGGGCGTTGCCCGTGCCGGAACGCGCCCGGCCGGAAAGGATCAGATCCTCGACATTGTCGCCCAGGATGTAATTGATCGAGCTTCGCACCGTGTCGCGGCCGCCGCCCGTGGCTTCGATGACGATGTCGCCGCCATTGTCGACGACATAGGTGTCATTGCCGAAGCCGCCGGTCATGGTGTCGGCCCCGGCGGCGCCGTCGATCACGTCGGCACCGCTGGTGCCCGTGATGCGGTTGGCCAGCCGGTTGCCGGTGCCGGCAAGGCCGAAGCCGTCGAGCACCAGGGCCTCGACCTCCGCCGCCAGCGTGTGACTGACCGAGGAGATCACCGTGTCGGTGCCGGCGCCCGCCGCCTCGGTCACCGTGTCGCCCGCGGCGTCGATGTAATAGGTGTCGTTGCCGGCGCCGCCCGCCATGGCGTCATTGCCGGCGCCGCCGTCGATCGTATCGTCGCCGCCAGCGGCATCGATCGTGTCGTCGCCATCGAGGGCGAGGATATTGTCCGCGCCGTCGCCGACGAGATGGGTCCCGCCGAAGCCCGCCGAAATGACATCGGCGCCATTGGTGCCATAGACATTGAGATCGGGTTGCCAGGTCGGATCGGCATAGGCGATCCACGCGGATTCGCCCGCCCCCGGGGCGCCGATGATGAGATCGGCGGTGCCGTCGCCGTCGAGGTCGCCGGCGATGCCGACGCTGGCGCCGGTCAGGCTGCCGGCGTTACCGACGATCTTGGCGCCGCCCATGCTCTGGGCGACCTGCGACAGATCGATGGTGCCGTCGCCGCCGCCCCAGACGATATAGACGGCGCCGGCATCGGCACCGCCTTCGCTGTCATGGGGGGCGCCGATCACGATGTCGGCGATGCCGTCGTGGTTGAAGTCCTGCCCGCCGAAGACCGACAGGCCGGCGAGCCCGCCCGCCCCCTCGGCCAGGATCCGGAAACCGCCCGAGCCCGCGGCGACAGCGGCGAGGTCGACCGCCGTGCCGTTCGCCTTGCCGAAGACGACATAGGCGCTGTCGGAGCCGGGCGCGCCGACGAGGATATCCGAGAGGCCGTCGCCGTTCACGTCGCCAAGGCCGGCGATGGCCGCGCCCGCCGTCTCGAAGGCCGAGCCCCTGATGACGAAGCCGCCGGTGCCGCCCGCGATGGTGGTCAGATCGACGGCCGCGCCATCGGCCTTGCCGAAGACGACATAGGCGGCGCCGGAGTCCGCGCCACCGATCTGGCTCGCCTGCGCGCCGATCAGGATTTCCGCCCTGCCGTCGCCGTTCATGTCGCCCGCGACACCGATCGCGCTGCCGGCGAGATCGCCCGCGTTGTCGCCGGTGATGGCGAAGCCGCCGACGCCGGTCGCGACCTTGGCCAGGGTGACGATGCTCGATGTCGCCTTGCCCCAGACGACATAGACAGAACCGGCATCGGCGCCGCCGGCATCATTGCCGGGCGCACCGACGATGATGTCGTCCCTGCCGTCGCCGTTCAGGTCGGCGATCGAGGTCATGGTGGTGCCCGCCGCGTCGCCGGCCGCCTGCCCCTTGATCACGAAGCCCTTGCCGTCGCCCGCGAACGGGTCGCCCAGATCGACGCCGCCCGCCGCGGCCTTGCCCCAGACGACATAGGCGGCGCCGGCATCCGTCGCCGCGCCGATGTCGCTGCCGGGGGCGCCGATCAGGATATCGGCCCGGCCGTCGCCGTTCAGGTCGCGCACGGTGCCGACCGCCGCGCCGGCGCGATCACCGGCATTGATACCGTCGATGATGATCTCGGTCAGAGAGTCGCCGAGGGTGGTGGTGCCGCCCATGACGGGGGCCGCCAGATCGATGAACACGCGGCCCGCGTCGATCGCCTTGTCGTCATCGCCCGGGGCGCCGAAGATCGGATCGGCCCGGCCATCGCCATTCACGTCGCCAGAGGCGGCCAGCCAGGGCGCGACCGAGGCGTAGCTGTCGATCAGCGCGAAGTCGCCGGCCGCATTGGGCAGGAGTTGCGCGGCTCGTCCCACGGACAGCAGCGAGGAGAGATAGAGCTTGTTATCGGGGATCGGCATCGTGCTCATCCTGCGGGTTCGTGGTCACTCAATCGTTCGTCGCGCGCCTCGACCCTTGTGCTTTCCATTTGACGGTGGCCCAGGCTTCCCCTAACCCTGAGCCCCTCGGTGGGGGCCGGATGACAGCGCGCGGGCAGGGTTTAGCACGCGAGGCTGACAGGAAGCTGAAAGGGGGGCGCGGCTTGCTGCTCGTCATTGAAGACGACCCGATGCTGGGCGCCGCCCTCTCGGAAGGCCTGTCCGAGCATTTTCCGGTCGATCTCGTCACCACGCTCGCGGATGCGAGGCTCGCCCTCGAGACCACGGATTACGATCTCGCCATTCTCGACCTGTCGCTGCCCGACGGCTCCGGCCTCGAATTGCTGCGCGAGTTGCGCCGGGCCGGCAAGGCGATGGCGGTGATCGTCCTGACCGCCCTCGACCGACCGCAGGACAAGGCCAGTGGCCTGCGCGAGGGCGCGGACGACTACATGGGCAAGCCCTTCGATCTCGACGAACTGGTCGCGCGCTGCGAGGCGGCGCTGCGCCGGTTGCGGGGACATGCCGCCCCGATCGTCCGGATCGGGCCGCTCGCCTATGACCGGGCCGGGCAGTCGGTCACGGTCGACGGGGTGGCCGTCGTCCTGTCGGCGACCGATCTTCGCGTCCTTGACGTGCTGGTCGCCAACCGGGGCCGGATTGTCAGCAAGGCGCAGATCGAGGACAGGCTGAGCCGTGCCGGCGGCGAGATCGAGAGCAACGCGGTGGAGGTCTATGTCTCGCGTCTGCGCCGCAAGTTGGGCCGCGACCTGATCCGGACGATTCGCGGCCTCGGCTACATGCTGGGCGAGACGCCATGACCGCCTATTCGCTCAAGGTCCGGACGAGGCGGGCCTTTCTCCGGCCGCTCGCCCTCGCCATCGCCGTGGTGGTCCTGCTCGGCGCCTTTCTGACCAACGAAAATGTGTCCAGTCTCCGGGACGACCAGATGCGCCAGGATGCCCGTTTCCTCCTGCTGCTCGCCAGTCACGAGGCCGAGGAGGGCGATGCCGTCGGCGATATCGAGGCTTCGGATCCGCTGTCTCCGGCGCGGGGCGGGGCGGAGGGGCGGCAGTTCCGGGTCTGGTCCGCGCGGGGCGAGATCACGCGCTCCGCCGCCATGCCCGATTTCGGCGCTCCAGGCGCGGCGGGCTTCCGCGACGAGGTCGCCGACGGACAGCGCTGGCGGGTCTATGTCCTGGTGCCGGAAACCGGCGGAATCGGCATCGAACTGGCGGAAGCCTATGCCACGCGCTGGAGGATCGTGGCCGGGATCGTGCTCAGTCTCGCCGTGCCGCTCGCGCTGCTGTCCGCCGCGGTGATCTTCATCGGCAGCCGCGCCGTGAAGCGCGCCCTGCTGCCGATCGAGCGGCTGTCGTCCGAACTCGACCAGCGTGACGGTGACGATTTCACCCTGGTGACCGCCGATGCCCTGCCGCTGGAAGTGCAGCCGCTGCTGGTCGCCCTGAACCGGCTCTTCGATCGGCTGGGCCAGACCCTCGAGCGCGAGCGTGAATTCAGCGACAACGCCGCCCACGAGCTGCGCACGCCGCTCGCCGCCCTCAAGGCCCGCTCCCAGGTGGTCGAGCGCAAGCTGCGGGCCAACCCCGAGCTTGCCCTCGACCTGCGCCGCTTCATCGAAGCGGTCGACCGGGCGGCGGGGGTCATCGACCGCCTGCTGGCCTTCTCGCGCCTGTCGCCGCAGGATGGTTTCGCCCCCTTCGACCTGTCGTCGGTGGTCGAGGATGTCGCGCGGGAGATGGCGCCGCTGGCGCTGGCCAAGGCGATCGAGATCGAGGTCGCGATCGCCCCCGGCCTTGGCTTCACGGGCAATGAAACCGGTATTCGCCACGCCACGCGCAACATGCTGGAAAACGCTTTCAAGTTCACCCCGTCCGGCGGTCGCGTGACGGTCTCGCTCGACCTCGTCGGCGACGAGGTCGTCATCGCCGTCGCGGATACGGGTCCGGGTATCGGCGCGGGGGAGGAACGCAGGATCTTCGAGCGCTTCCACCGGGGGCAGGACCCGCAAGCCGGCAGCGGCCTTGGCCTTGCCCTCGTCGAGCGGGTGGCGAGGCTGCACCTCGGCCAGGCGGAGGCGACGCGCCTCGCGCCGCACGGCCTGAAAGTCTGTCTGCGCCTGCCCCGGCGTTAGGCTGCTCGGCCGCGTGGGACGGCTTGCATCAGCCCTCGAACTGTTCCGGCAGTTTCCCCGCCCTGAACAGGATGACCGGCTGATCGTCGAATTCACCGGTCTCTGAATCGCCGCTGGAGCTGAAGGCGACGACGCCCAGTTTCGCGCCGGCCAGTTTCTCGGCCTCGCGGCGAGCGCGTTCCGCCGTTGGGAACTGCTGCGCCGGCTCGGCCCGCAATCCACCCCGGGCCGCGACGAACCCCTGGACGATGTGAAGTGTTTCCCGTGCCATGATGGTGACTCTCCCGATGCGACGGGGCGGACCCTAGCACGGCCGGCCCGGACGGGGGGGGGGCATATCGGGGCGGGGATATCGGGGCGCCGCCGGGCGCCCCGTTTCCCGATCAGCGGGCGAGGCCGCCGATCAGCATGTATTTCAGCTCGACGAATTCGTCGATGCCGTGGGGGCCGCCCTCGCGGCTGTTGCCGCTTTCCTTCACGCCGCCGAAAGGCGCGAGTTCCGAGGACAGGAGGCCGGAGTTGATGCCGACCATGCCGTATTCCAGTTCCTCGGCGACGCGGAAGATGCGGCCGATGTCCCGGGCGTAGAAATAGGCGGCAAGGCCATACTGGGTGTTGTTGGCGGCGGCGACGACCTCGTCCTCGGTCTCGAAGCGGAAGACCGGGGCGACCGGGCCGAAGATCTCGTGCCGGGCGACATCCATCTCGGCGGTCACGTCGGCGAGCACCGTCGGCTCGTAGAAGGTGCGGCCAAGGCCATGATGCTTGCCGCCGGTGACCGCGCGGGCCCCCTTGGCGGTGGCGTCGGCCACCAGGGTCTCGACCTTGGCCAGGGCTTCGCCGGTGATCAGCGGCCCTTGCGTGACACCCGGCGCCGTGCCGTCGCCGACGATGAGGGCGGCGACCCGCTCGGCGAGGCGGGTGACGAAGGCGTCATAGATGCCGGACTGGACATAGATCCGGTTGGCGCAGACGCAGGTCTGGCCCATGTTGCGGAACTTGGAGATCATCGCTCCTTCGACCGCCGCATCGACATCGGCATCGTCGAAGACGATGAAGGGGGCATTGCCGCCCAGCTCCAGCGCGACTTTCTTCACGCCGACGGCGGCCTGGCGCATCAGCAGCTTGCCGACCTCGGTCGAGCCGGTGAAGCCGACGACGCGAACCGCGGGGTGGCTGCAGAACACCTGGCCGATCGCCGGGGCATCGCCGGTCAGCACGTTGAAGACGCCATCGGGAATGCCGGCGCGCTGGGCGAGCACGGCGAGGGCGAGGGCGGTCAGCGGCGTCTCCGGCGCGGGCTTCACCACGGCGGTGCAGCCGGCGGCGAGCGCGGGGGCGATCTTGCGGGTGATCATGCCGGCCGGGAAATTCCACGGCGTGATCGCGGTGACGACCCCCGTGGGCTGCCGGGTGACCACGATCCGCGCATCGGGGCGATGCGAGGGGATCGTCTCGCCATAGATGCGCTTGGCTTCCTCGGCGTAATATTCGACGTAGGAAGCGGCATAGTCGATCTCGCCCCGGGCCTCGGGCAGGGGCTTGCCCTGTTCCGAGGTGAGGATGAGGGCGAGATCCTCGCGGTTCTCGATGATCAGCTCGAACCAGCGGCGCAGGATCGCGCCGCGTTCCTTGGCGAGGCGCTTCGCCCAGGGCTTGAACGCCCGGGACGCGGCTTCGACCGCCCGGGTCGCCTCGGCCGCGCCGAAGCGCGGCACATTGCCGAGAAGGGCGCCGGTCGCCGGATTATGCACGGCATCCTCGCCGCTGCCGAGCCATTCGCCGTCGATCAGGCAGCGGCTTTCGAGCAGGCTGGGGTCCTTCAGCTCGAGGGGGGCGGTACTCTTGAACAGGACAGTCATGACCTTCACGCTCCCTGATAGGCGGCGGCCAGCGCGGTTTCCAGCTTGCCGAGGGCTTCGTCGAGCACGGCGTCGGACACGGTCAGCGGCACCAGCACGCGGATCACATTGCCGTAGACGCCGCAGGACAGCAGGATGAGGCCGTTCTCGATCGCGGCCTGGGTAACCCTCTTGGTCGCATCGGCGTCAGGCTCGTAGCTGCCGCGATTCTTCACGATATCGAAGCCGATCATGGCGCCAGGGCCACGGATCGCGGTCACCGGCACCACGTCGTTGCGGCTGGCGATGGTGGCGACGCGGGCCTTGATGCGGTCGCCGATCGCATTGGCGCGGTCGAGCAGCTTTTCCTCGGCGATGATGTCGAGCACGGCGAGGGCGGCGGCGCAGGAAATCGGCGAGCCGGCATAGGTGCCGCCGATGCCGCCGGGATCGGCCGCGTCCATGATCGGGGCCTTGCCGATGACGCCCGAGATCGGGAAGCCGCCACCCAGCGACTTGGCGACGGTGACGAGATCGGGCTCGACGCCCGAATGCTCGATGCCGAAGATCCTGCCCGTGCGGGCGAAGCCGGACTGCACCTCGTCGGCGACGAGGACGATACCATGCTCGTCACAGATCTCGCGCAGCGCGGTCAGCAACTCCACGGGCGCGCTGTAGAAGCCACCCTCGCCCTGCACCGGCTCGATGATGATGCAGGCGACGCGGCTGGGCTCGACATCGGCGCGGAACAGGAATTCGAGGGCGCGCAGGGAATCAGCAACCGTGACCCCATGCAGCTCGTTCGGGAACGGAACGTGGAACACCTCGCTCGGCATCGGGCCGAATTTCTTCTTGTAGGGCAGGGTCTTGCCGGTCATCGCCATGGTCATCATGGTGCGGCCGTGGAAGGCGCCGGTGAAGGCGATGACGGCGGAGCGGCCGGTGTGGGCGCGGGAAATCTTCACCGCGTTCTCGGTCGCCTCGGCGCCCGTGGTGAAGAAGGCAGTCTTGGCCGGACCCTTGAAGGGGGCGAGGGCGTTCAGCCGTTCGGCCAGTTCGACATAGCCCTCATAGGGCGCGACCTGGACGCAGGTATGGGTGAATTTCTCCAGCTGTTCCTTCACCGCCGCGATCACCTTGGGGTGGCGATGGCCGACGTTGAGCACGCCGATGCCGCCGGCGAAATCGATGTAGCGCTTGCCCTCGACATCCCACAATTCCGCGTTCAGCGCCTTGTCGGCATAGACCGGATAGGCGACGGAGACGCCGCGCGGCGTGGCGGCTTCGCGGCGGGCAACGAGTTCGGCATTGGTGGCCATGGCGGCATCCCCTGTGGCGTGTTGGATGCCGAAGTGTGGGGCAGCGACCAGCCGGGGAAAATCAGCTTTAAGGCGCCGTCTGGTGCATCAAAGGCACCAGATGCGAAATAGCGCCCAAAGAAAAACCCCGCCCGGAGGGGCGGGGTTCGTCTGGTTCCCGAAGGAGCCGAAGGTCAGCGCGAGTAGAACTCGACGACCAGGTTCGGTTCCATCTGGACCGGGTAGGGCACGTCCGACAGGGTCGGGACGCGGATATAGGTGGCCTTGTGGCCATCGAACGAGATGTAGTCGGGGATCTCGCGCTCGGACGAGGTGCCGGCTTCCATCACCAGAGCCATTTCCTTGGCGCGCTGGGTCAGTTCGATCACGTCGCCGATCTTGACCTGATAGGAAGGGATGTTGACCCGGCGGCCGTTCACCTTCACGTGGCCGTGGTTCACCAGCTGGCGAGCGGAGAACACGGTCGGCACGAACTTCAGGCGATAGACGATCGCGTCGAGGCGCTGTTCCAGAAGACCGATCAGATTCTCGCCGGTGTCGCCCTTGCGGCGGACGGCTTCGGCATAGAGGTTACGGAACTGACGCTCGGTCAGATTGCCGTAATAGCCCTTGAGCTTCTGCTTGGCGACCATCTGGGTGCCGAAGTCCGAAACCTTGCCCTTACGGCGCTGACCATGCTGGCCCGGGCCGTATTCGCGCTTGTTCACCGGGCTCTTGGGGCGACCCCAAAGGTTTTCGCCCAGACGACGGTTGATCTTGTACTTCGCTTGAACGCGCTTGCTCATGTTTCCGATGCCGCCAGCATTATCCGCATTTCGCGTCCCGCACCGAGCGGGTAGGAACCAGTAAAAACGACGAACCGGGACTGGAGCCCCGGCGTAGGTCGCGGAATATAGCCGTCACGGGGCAAATGTCAAACCCGTTTCGCCGGCCTTTCCCGCGGAAACTCAAGGCGCCTCCATCCGTCGAAGGCACACGGCGCCCCGCCGATAGGTCAGGACAAGGCAACCGCCGCCGCCGGACCACAGGCGCGCCGCGGCTTCCGTCAGCATGACCTCGGTCACGTCCATCAGGGGCAGGCGCAGGGCCTCGTCGATCGGCAGCCAGGCGATATCGGTGAATTCGCCATTGGTGACCAGCGGCGCCGCGCTGAGGGACAGGGCCGCCCGCGCCAGATAGAATCGGGCATCGAAGCGGATCGGGCTTTCGCTTGGCGTGATCGCCCGGCCGAGGGGGCGCAGCAGGCCGTGCTCGACCACGAGGCCGGTTTCCTCGGCCGTCTCGCGCACGGCGGCGGCGCGAAAGCGGGTATCGCCCGTGCCGGGATCGGTCCTGTCCACCCGCCCGCCGGGAAAAACCCAGGCATCGGGGGCGAAGCGGCTTCGGGGCGGGCGCCGGCCCATCAGCACCCGCTCGGCGTCATCGATCAGGATGAGGCTGGCGGCCGGCTTCGGCCGGACCGGGCGCTTTCGTTCACTCGTCATAATCGACGGTGGCGCGGCCATGGCGGTGGGAAAAGGCCGGAATGCGCCGATCCTCGCCCGACAGGCGCTTCTCGATGACCTCGAGCACGACGCCGGTGATGCGCGGCAGGTCGAGCCTGCGCGCCTCGGCCAGCGGCACCCAGGCGACTTCGGTCAATTCCGGTGACGGCCGGGCGTCTCCTTGTGCGACCGATGCCGGCGCCAGGAAGAAGCGGGCATGGAAACGCATCGGCCGGTAGGGCGGGGTGATGGCCCGGGCGACATAATCGAGGGCATCGAGCGCGGGCAGGAGGCCGGCTTCCGCGAAGGCGGCCAGGGGCCCCTCGGGCTTCAGGCGCGCCGCCAGCGGATCGGGGGTGCCGATCAGCAGGCCGGTTTCCTCGAAAGTCTCGCGGATCGCGGCGACGGCGAGGCCATGGGCGCGGCGTGGTGG
>NZ_JBAQRT010000366.1:0-4477 GCF_049306435.1 Zavarzinia sp. | reverse complement strand
CGACCAGCCAGCGGCTGCCGGCCTGGCCGATCCGGCTGGCACCGGCGGCGCCCCGGCCAAGGGCGCGCCATTCGCCGATGCTGAGGCCCATGGCGAAGACGAGCGCCATCAGGGTCAGCAGCATCAGGACGAAGGACAGACCACTGCCCGCGAGGCCGATGCCGAAGGTGGCGAGGCCCGACTGGACGGCGGGGGCGACCATGCCGCCGACGAGCCCGCCAAGGCCACTGCGCAGGGGCCAGTCCGGCCCGACGTCGAAACCATTGACCGAGGCGGCGCCCAGAACCAGCGCCAGAAGGCTGAGGGCGCCATTGATGCCCCAGTGGCGAAGGCCGTGGTGCGAGAACAGCCGCCAGCCCCAGGCGCCGAAGATCAGCGGCAGCAGGCCCGAGGCGACACCTGTCCACTGAATGAGGAAATCCGCCGTGAAGGCGCCGATGGGGCCGATCAGATTGCGCGTCGGCGCGTCGGTCTCGACATTCAGGCTGGCATCGCCCGCCGTGTAGGAGACAAGGGCAAGACCAAGCGCGGTCGCCAAAGTGAACAGACCAAGGCCAAGGATTTCGGCCGAGCGGGCGCGCAGGGCGCGGCCCAGCCCCTTGGGCAACAGGCGCCGCCCGACGCTTCCCGATGATGTGCCGGCCGTTTGGGCCATGTGACCTCGTGGCGATGGCGGCCGGATGGTGCCGGCCGGAAATACGCAAGGACCGCGCGGCCGGGCCGCGCGGAACGAATCAACAACCCGAGGCTACACGTCGCCGCCCCGCGGAACAACAGAAGGGGGCGGGCCCCCGGGGAAGAGGAGGGATCAGATCGATTCAGACCCGCGCTCGCCGGTCCTGATGCGGATGGCGTCTACCAGTTCGATGACGAAGAGCTTGCCGTCGCCCAGCTTGCCGGTATGGGCCGATCGCTCGATCACCTCGAGCGCCTCGGCCAGCTTCTCGTCCTCGACCGCGATGTCGATACGCAGCTTGGGCACGAAGGCGATCTGGTATTCGGCCGAGCGATAGATTTCCGTATGGCCGTGAGAGCGCCCGAACCCCACCGCTTCGGCCACCGTCATGCCGTGAACGCCGATAGCGTCGAGCGCGGCACGGACCGGCTCCAGTTTGAACGACTTGATGACGGCGACGATCAGTTTCATGGGCACGCTTTGGAACGGTTCGTCGAAGTCTAGGCCCCGTGCCCGCCGCTGGGTAGGGATAAGTGCAGGGCATTTCGGCGCGGCATTGATTATGTTGCTCTCGCGCCCGCCGGAATTCGGTCCCAGAAGGGGAAAGCCATGGCCTTCATGCACGTCTCGCTGCTCAGCCGCTATGCGGCCTTCGCCCTGATCGCGGGCTTCGCCGTGCTGTCCCTGCCCTTTCTCGGCGCGATCGATGGACTCTGGCCCTTCACCCTGACCGCCATCGTCCTGACCGGCATCGGCATTTACGATCTGCGGCAAACGCGCCACGCGGTCCGGCGCAACTATCCGGTCATCGGCCATATCCGCTATCTCGCCGAGGCGATCCGTCCCGAGATCCGGCAATATCTGCTCGAAGGCGACAACGAACAGGTGCCCTTCTCCCGCGCCCAGCGCAGCCTCGTCTATGCGAGGGCGAAGAACGAGGGCGGGGAGAAGCCCTTCGGGACCCTGACGGATGTCTATGGCGCGGGCTATGAATTCATCAGCCATTCGGTGCGGCCGGCGTTGATGGCCGATCCCGCCGGCTTTCGCGTCACCGTCGGCGGGCCGGAATGCCGCCAGCCCTATTCCGCCTCGGTCTTCAATATCTCGGCCATGAGCTTCGGCGCCCTGTCGGCCAACGCCATCCGCGCCCTGAACAAGGGCGCGAAAATGGGCGGCTTCGCCCATGACACGGGCGAGGGCAGCATCAGCCCCTATCACCGCGAGCATGGCGGCGACCTGATCTGGGAACTGGGCAGCGGCTATTTCGGCTGCCGCGCGGCGGATGGCCACTTCGACCCGGCGAAATTCGCCGCCCAGGCGCGCGACCCCCAGGTGAAGATGATCGAGATCAAGATGAGCCAGGGCGCAAAGCCGGGCCATGGCGGCATCCTGCCGGCGCATAAGGTCAGCGCCGAGATCGCGGAAACGCGCGGCGTGCCCATGGGCGCCGACTGCGTCTCGCCCAGCCGGCATTCCGCCTTCTCGACCCCGATCGAATTGCTGCAGTTCATCGAGACCCTGCGCGACCACTCCGAGGGCAAGCCGATCGGCTTCAAACTGTGCATCGGCCACCCCTGGGAATTCATGGGTATCGTGAAGGCCATGCTGGAAATCGGCATCCTGCCGGATTTCATCGTCGTCGACGGCAAGGAAGGCGGCACCGGCGCCGCCCCGGTGGAATTCACCGATCACCTCGGCGTGCCCCTGCGCGAAGGCCTGCTGTTCGTCCACAACACGCTGATCGGCGCCGGCCTTCGCGACCGGATCCGCATCGGCGCCGCCGGCAAGGTGGTGTCGGCCTTCGACATCGCCAGCCTGCTGGCGCTGGGCGCCGACTGGGTGAATGCCGCCCGGGGCTTCATGTTCGCCATCGGCTGCATCCAGTCCCAGTCCTGCCACACCAATCGCTGCCCGACCGGCGTCGCGACCCAGGATCCCTTGCGCCAGCGCGCCCTCGTCGTGCCCGACAAGGCGGAGCGGGTGCGCAGCTTCCACCGCAACACGATGAAGGCCCTGGCTGAAATGCTCGCCGCCGCCGGCCTCGACCATCCGTCGAAACTCGGCCCTCATCATCTCGCCCGCCGCGTCTCCTCGACCGAGATCCGCCTGTTCTCGCAGATCCATTACGGGATGCGCCCGGGCGCCCTGATCGAAGGCGGCGTGACCAGCGACTTCTACAAGTCGAGCTGGGAGATGGCCCGCGCCGACAGTTTCGACGCGGCGCCGATGGACGTGGCGCGATGACGGAAGAGGACGACATCGAGGTCTTCCCGGACGGCACCGCCCGTTTCGCCGGCCGCGCCTTCGCGGTCAGCCTGGGCCGGGCCGGCATGGTCGTGGACAAGCACGAGGGCGATGGCGGCACGCCGGTCGGCACCTGGCCCCTGCGCCGCGTGCTGTACAGACCGGACCGGCTGGCGGCGCCGGCCTGCGCCCTGCCGGTCACGGCCATCGCCATGGACGACGGCTGGTGCGACGCGCCGGATCACCCGGCCTATAATCGCCCGGTCCGGCTGCCCTTTCCCGCCAGCCACGAAGTGATGTGGCGGGAAGACCATCTCTATGATCTCGTCCTCGTCGTCGGCCATAACGACGATCCGCCGGTGCCGGGCCGGGGCAGCGCCATCTTCCTGCACCCGAAACGGCCGGACGAAGGGCCGACGGCGGGCTGCATCGCCTTCGAGCCGGGTGATTTTCTGTGGCTGCTGGCGCATCTGTCGCCGGACAGCCGCCTCGTCACTCACGCCGGGGCGTAATCCCGCGCGCCGAAGATCGCCGTGCCGACGCGGACATAAGTCGCGCCGAGGCGCACCGCCACTTCGTAATCGCCCGACATGCCCATGGACAATTCCTTGAGTCCGTTGCGGGCCGCCAGCTTGGCCAGCAGGGCGAAATGCAGCGACGGCTCGTCGTCCGCCGGCGGGATGCACATCAGGCCGGTGACATCGAGGTGATAGGTGTCGCGGCACAGGGCGACCAGGGCATCGGTTTCGGCCGGCAGGCAACCTGCCTTCTGCGGCTCCTCGCCCGTGTTCACCTGGATGAAGCAGCGCGGCCGGCGGCCCAGTTTTTCCGAGGCCTCGGCGACGGCGGCAGCCAGTTTCTCGCGGTCGATGCTCTCGATCACGTCGAACAGGGCGACGGCGTGTTTCGCCTTGTTGGACTGGAGGGGACCGATCAGGTGAAGTTCGAGATCGGGAAATTCCGCCTTCAGGTCGGGGAATTTGCCTTCCGCTTCCTGCACCCTGTTCTCGCCGAAGATGCGCTGACCGGCGGCCAGCGCCTCGCGCACGGCGGCGGCGTCATGGGTCTTGGAGACCGCGACCAGTTTCACGGCGGCGGGGTCGCGGCCGATGCCGCGGGCGGCCTTGGCGATGCGGTGCTCGACACGGGCGAGCCGATCGGCGACGGTTTCGGGTGAATCGGACAGCGTCATGATGGACAGGACCCTAGCAACCGCAGCCCGGCGCCTCAATGCCCGCCATGCCGCAAGGCGGCTTTTACCGCCGCTCGTCCTGCTGACCGACCGGCTGCGCCTGCCCGATCCGCTGGCGGCGGCGGCAAAACTGCCCGCGGGCAGCATCGTCATCCTGCGCGACGGTGATCTGCCGTCCGGGCAGCGACTCGCCCTTGGCCTCGACCTCGCCGCCCTGTGCCGGCGACGGCGGCTCGTGCTGCTGGTCGCGGGTGATCCGGCCCTTGCCCGGCGCATCAGGGCGGATGGCGTCCATTGGCCGGAGAAGCAACTGCCGATCCGGGTATCGGGCCTCGCCACCGCCGCCGCCCATTCCCTGCCCGCCC
>NZ_JBAQRT010000365.1:0-15433 GCF_049306435.1 Zavarzinia sp. | reverse complement strand
CGCAACCCGCCGGCACGCGCACCCGCGTCATTCGCGGCACGGGACAGGTCCTCGGCGCGGCGCCGGCCCCCGGCGGAGAAGCCACCGGCGGCGACGTCAGCCTGAATTTCACCAATGCCGAGGTGCGCGACGTCGCCAAGGCGGTCTTGGGCGATATCCTCGGCCTGACCTATGCCGTCGATCCCGAGGCGCAAGGCCAGATCACCATCGAGACGGCGCAGCCGATCCGCCGCGACCAGGTGCTGCCGACGCTGGAAGCCGGTCTGCAGGCGGCCCAACTCGTGCTGGTGCGCGAGGGCAATCTGTTCACCATCCTGCCGGCGGGCAGCGACCAGCGCTCGATCGGCCTGTTGTCGCCGGGCGATCCCGGCTCGGGCACCGAGGCTATTCCCTTACGCTTCGTCTCGGCGACGGCGTTGAAGGACCTGCTGGCCCAGATGGTGCCGAACAATGCCCGGATGGAAGCCGATGGCGCGCGCAACATCCTGTTCATCAGCGGCAATTCGGTCAGCCGGCGCAGCCTGCGCGACCTCGTGCAGCAGTTCGACGTCGACTGGCTGCGCGGCGTTTCCTTCGCCCTCATCGTGCCGCAATGGACCGACAGCCGGAACCTCGTCGAACAGCTGACCCAATTGCTGAACGCCGAAGGCGTGCCGACCGCCGGCACCATCCGCTTCGTGCCGGTGCAGCAGGTCAACGGCATCCTGGCGATTTCCAGCCGCGCCGATTACCTCGACCGGGTGCGCGGCCTCGTCGAGATGCTGGATCAGGAAGCCCAGGGCTCGCGCCGGCGGCTCTTCGTCTACCGGGTGCAGAACGGGCGGGCGAGCGATCTCGCCCGGGTTCTCTCCGCCGCCTTCGGGGGCGCCAAGGGCGGAAGCGGCGGCACCTCGAGCGCCGCCCCGTCATCGAGCGCGGGCAGCGCCAGCCTGTCCGGCGCCGGCACATCGGGCTCGGAATCGTCCGGCGGTTTCGGCCAGAATTCGACCGACGCCAGCCTGCCCGCACCCACCATGCCCGGCATCGACGGCCAGGGCGGCAGCGGCGCCGCCGGCATGAGCGTCGACCTCGGCGAAGCGGAAGGCGCGGTGAGCATCAGCGCCGACGAGATTTCCAATTCGATCGTCGTCCACGCCAAGCCCCAGCAATATGAGATCGTCGCCGACGCCCTGCGCCGGCTCGACGTCCTGCCCTTGCAGGTGATGATCGAATCCGCGGTGACCGAGGTCACGCTGAACAACGAACTGCGCTATGGCGTGCAATGGTTCTTCCAGACCGGCAACAGCGAATTTTCCCTGAGCGAATTCGCCTCGGGCGCGATCGGCCAGGTCTTTCCCGGCTTTTCCTACCTGGTCTCCAACGGCGATTCGATCACCAGCGTGCTGAACGCCCTCGCCGGCATCACCAACATCAATGTCGTCTCGGCGCCGAAGCTCCTGGTGCTCAACAACCAGACCGCCTCGCTGCAGGTCGGCGATCAGGTTCCGGTCGCGACACAATCGGCGGAAAGCACCGACACGTCGACGGCGCGGATCGTCAATTCGATCGAATATCGCGACACCGGCATCATCCTGCGCATCACGCCCCGGGTGAACGACAGCGGCCTCGTCCTGCTCGATATTTCGCAGGAGGTCAGCAATGTCGTGAAGACGACGACCTCGGCCCTCGACTCGCCGACGATCCAGCAACGCCGGATCGCCAGTTCCGTCGCGGTCGAGGATGGCCAGACCATCGCCCTCGGCGGCCTGATCACCGAAACCAAACAGTCCGACAATTCGGGCATTCCCTATCTGCGCAACCTGCCCTTCTTCGGGCCGCTGTTCGGCACCACTTCCGACTCCAAGGACCGGACCGAGTTGCTGATCCTGCTCACCCCCCGTGTGGTGCGGAATTCGGTCGATGCCCGTCGCATCACCGACGAATTGCGCGAGAAGATCCGCGCGGTGGTGCCGCTGCCCGTCGCCGACACGGAAGGGCTGCGCCCCTGACCGGCCGGCCCCTAACGCTCGCGAAAGACCTGCGAGCCGAAACGCTGCGCCGCCTTGCCGGCGACGCGCGCGGCATAGGCCCGCGCCCTCTCGGCGTCGGAAGGCGCGTGATAGCAACCGACACCCTGCCAGAAGTCGCCGCCGCGCTTGTGGATACATTCGGCCAGGATGAAGGCGCCGACGGCGATATTGGTGCAGGGACGGTCGCGCAGCGCCGCCTCCGCCTCGTCGCGGGAAACGCCCCAGGTCCTCGCCAGCGGCTCCAGCCACAGGCTGTTCACCTGCATCAGGCCGATGTCGCGGGTGCCGTTGCTATTCTCGCTGACCTCGCCGGTGCGGCCGCCCTCGGCCTCGAGGATGGCGATGACGCCCGTCGGCGGCAGCCCGTAGGCGGTCGCGGCCTTGATCGCGCAGGCGAGGATGAGAGACGAGAGTTCCATGATCCGATCGGGGGCCATGATGCCCGGGATCTGTGACGGTTTCGATGACATTCTGCTGAATTTCCGCCTGCTGGGCGCCGGATTGCCGCCGCTCGCCGGCTGGCTGGCGGCGGCGCTCTGGGGGCTTCTGGTCGGCAGTTTCGCCACCGTCGCCATGGAACGCTGGCCGGCCCTCATCGAAGGCCGGTTGCCGGCCGGCGCGCTGTGGTATCCGGGATCGCGCTGCCCGCCCTGCGGCCGGCCCCTGAGCTGGCTGCAGGCGATGCCCCTGATCGGCTGGCTTCTGTCGCGTGGGCGCTGCCCCTGCGGGCGGCAGGCCGTGCCGGCGCGCTATCCGCTGGTCGAGCTGGGCGGGATGGTCTTCATCCTGGCCGCCGCCCTGCTGGCGCCGCCCCCTCTCGACCGGGTCGTCATGACCGTGCTCGTCGCCAGCGCGCTCTACCTTCTGGCCGTCGTCGATGCCCGCGCGGGCTATCTGCCCGATGCCTTGACCCTCGGCCTGCTCTGGGCCGGGTTGCTGGCGGCGGGGCTCGCGCCCTGCGGCCTCGATGCGATCGATGCCGGCGACGCCATCGCCGGGGCGGCCACCGGCTGGCTGGTCATGGCCCTGGTCGGCACCATCGCCCGCCTGCGACTGGGGCGCGAGGGCTTGGCGCGGGGCGACTGGAAACTGGTCGCCGCCATCGGCGCCTGGGGCGGGATCGAGGCCGTGTTCCAGCTCCTGCTGCTGGGCTCCGTCGCCGCGCTCCTGCTCTCGCCCCTGCTCGCCCGCTTTCACATGGCCGAGGACGCGGATGCGCCGCGCGGCGTTCCCCTCGGGCCGGGCTTCGCCCTTGCCGCCCTGCCCATCCTGGCCGGCGCCGTGCCGTCCCTCCCTATCCTGGGCTGAGCGAAATCCCGGGCCATTCGCCCCGGAATGTTCCCACCATCGGCGGATTACCCCGGAAAACGGGACATTTCTGGCGCTATTAAACCGCCCCCTGTCGCTAGACTGAAACCTTGCTGACATGAAAGTCAGCAATGCTCCGCCCCACGCGAGAAGTGCCGGGTCCACCGCCCCTTCCGGGGCGAGGCCGACGGCGACCGCAGTTCAAGATTACATAGGGGCAGGTCATGATCGACGAGAGCAGGCGCAAATTCCTCAAGACGACGGCGACGCTGGCGGGGGCCGGCGCCGCGGCGACGGTGTTTCCCTCGGCGATCCAGCAGGCACTGGCGATCGACGCCAACAACGCCACCAAGTCGATCAAGGATGTCGAGCATATCGTCATCCTGATGCAGGAAAACCGGGCCTTCGATCATTACTTCGGCACCTTCCCCGGCGTGCGCGGCTTTGGCGACCGCTTCAGCATTCCGCTGCCGGGCGGGCGCAGCGTGTGGGAACAGTCGAACGGCACCCGCATCATCACCCCCTATCACCTCGACCAGTCGGCGGGTAATGCCCAGCGTGTCAGCGGCACGCCGCATTCCTGGGACAACGCGCAGGCCGCCTGGGACCATGGCCGCATGGCGAACTGGCCGGCCCACAAGCAGGACCAGTCGATGGGCCATTACGAGAAGGCCGAGCTGGAATTCCAGTGGGCCCTCGCCAACGCCTTCACGCTTTGCGACAATTATCACTGCGGCATTCATGCCGGCACCAACCCGAACCGGCTGTATCACTGGACCGGCTGCAGCGGCGCGACCGCTGCCGGCGTCGCCTCCGTGACCAACGAATGGGACAGCCTCGACACGTCCGAGAAGGGTTACACCTGGAAGACCTATCCCGAGCGGCTGGAAGAAGCCGGCGTCGACTGGAAGGTCTATCAGAACCTGCCGAACAATTTCACCGACAACCCGCTGGCCGGTTTCCGCCAGTACCGCAAGGCGAACGAGGTCTACAACACCTCGTCGGGCTTCCCCTGGCTGCCCTACACCAAGGTGCTGAACGACAAGGCCCCGCTCTACAAGGGCATTTCCAACACCATGCCCTTCGGCGGCCTGCTGGCCGAATTCGCGACCGACGTGAAGATGGGCATCCTGCCGCAGGTGTCGTGGATCGTCGCGCCCGACACCTATAGCGAACACCCCGGCCCGTCGAGCCCCGTGCAGGGCGCTTGGTACATCCAGGAAACCCTGAAGGCCCTGACCGCCGTGCCGGACGTCTGGTCCAAGACCGTTCTGATCGTGAATTTCGACGAGAACGACGGCTTCTTCGATCACGTCCCCTCGCCCGCCGTGTTCTCGCGCAATGCGGACGGCGCCGCCGCCGGCGCCTCCACGATGAAGACCGAACAGCTTGCCGGGGAATATTTCACCCATCCGGCGCCCGAAGGCACCACCGGCCAGCCCGCGCCGGACGGTCGCCCCTATGGCCCCGGCCCGCGCGTGCCCTGCTATGTCGTCTCGCCCTGGAGCCGGGGCGGCTGGGTCGCGTCCGAGACCTTCGACCACACCTCGGTCCTGCGCTTCATCGAAGCCCGCTTCGGTGTCGCCGAGAGCAACATCAGCCCCTATCGCCGGGCGGTCAGCGGCGACCTCACCTCCTGCTTCGACTTCGTCAATCCGAACGCCGCGGTGCCGACCCTGCCCAAGCGCAGCAAGACGTCGGCCGATGCCCTCCGGGTCTCCCAGGACCTGAAGGATCAGGTGCCGGTGCCGGCGGTCGACGCCCAGTCCCTGCCCCGTCAGCAGGCTGGCGTCCGTCCGTCCCGCGCCCTGCCCTACGAACTGTCGGTCGATGCCACGGTCGAGGGCTCCTCGGTGCGCCTCCGCTTCCGCAACAGCGGCAAATCCGCCGCGGTGTTCCATGTCTACGACAAGCTGCACCTCGACCGCATTCCGCGCCGCTTCATGATCGAGGCGGGCAAGCAGCTGGCCGCGACCTGGGACAGCGCCGGCGACGCCGGTCAATACGACCTGTGGGTGCTCGGGCCGAACAGCTTCCATCGCCACTTCATCGGTGACAGCGATCTGGTCGGCGCCACCAGGATGCTGCCGGAAATCGCGGTATCCTACGATCCCGATCTGTCGCGCCTCAATGTCGCGCTGGCCAATACCGGCGCCCGTCCCTGCCGTTTCACCATCACCGCCAACGCCTACGAGAAATTCTCGAAGGATGTGCGGGTCGAGGCCGGGGCGCGCCAGGTGCTGCGTCTCGACATTTCGGATCAGGGCAACTGGTACGATTACACGGCGACTGTGAACGGCCTCGCCGGTTTCAGCCGCCGCTTCGCCGGCCGGATGGAAACGGGCAAGCCCGGCATTTCCGACCCCTACTCGGTCTTCGAGCAGATCGCCTCGGCCGGCTGATCCGGCCCCTGACAATACCGAACCGCCCGGCGCCAACGCCGGGCGGGCCGTGGTCCCTTATGCAAACGGACGCCCCTTCGATGACCGACACCAGCCGCCGCGACTTCCTGAAATCGACTGTCGCCCTTTCGGGCGCCGCCGCGGTCGCGACGGGCTTTCCGGACTCGATCCGCAAGGCGCTGGCGGTCGAGGCCAACAATGCGACGAAATCGATCCGGGACGTCGAGCATATCGTCATCCTGATGCAGGAAAACCGGGCCTTCGATCATTACTTCGGTACCATGGCGGGCGTCCGGGGTTTCGGCGACCGCTTCACCATTCCGCTGCCGGGTGGTCGCAACGTGTTCCAGCAGTCCAACGGCAGCCGGATCATCGCGCCCTACCACCTCGACGAGACCGCGGGCAATGCCCAGCGCGTCACGGGCACGCCCCATGGCTGGAATGATGCCCATGGCGCCTGGGATGACGGCCGCATGACCCAATGGCCGCTCTACAAGCGCGACTGGTCGATGGGCTATTACCGGCCGGCGGAAATCGAGTTCCAATGGGCGCTGGCCAATGCCTTCACCCTGTGCGACGCCTATCATTGCTCGATCCAGTCTTCGACCAACCCGAACCGGCTGTTCCACTGGACAGGCACCAATGGCCCGACCGGCGCCGGTGTCGCCTCGATCAACAACGAATGGGCCAATCTCGGACCATCGAGCGAAGGCTTCACCTGGAAGACCTACCCTGAACGTCTGCAGGACGCGGGCGTGACCTGGAAGGTCTATCAGAACCTGCCGTGGAATTTCACCGATAACCCGCTCGAGGGTTTCCGCCAGTATCGCGCGGCGAGCGAGAAGATCGGCAACACGTCGAGCGGCTTTCCCTGGATTCCCTATTGCGATGCTCACGACGCGAAGGCGCCGCTCTACAAGGGCACGAGCAACACCATGCCCTTGCTGGGCCTCCTGCTCGAGTTCAAGGCGGATGTGAAGGCCGGCAAGCTGCCGCAGGTCTCCTGGATCATCGCGCCCGAGCAATATGCCGAACACCCGGATTCGTCCTGCCCGGTGCAGGGGGCCTGGTATGTGCAGGAGACGCTGAACGCGCTGACCGCCAATCCCGAGCTCTGGAGCAAGACGGCCCTCATCGTGAATTATGACGAGAACGACGGCTTCTTCGATCACGTGCCACCGCCCGCGGTTTACTCCCGCGACGCGGACGGCTCGGCCGCGGGTGGCGCGACCATGAAGGCCGATCTGCTGACCAGCGAATATTTCACCCACCCCGCCGCCGAAGGCAGCGCCGGCCAGCAGGCGCCGGACGGCAAGGTCTATGGCCCCGGCGCCCGCGTGCCCTGTTTCGTCGTCTCGCCCTGGAGCCGGGGCGGCTGGGTGAATTCCCAGGTGTTCGACCACACTTCGATCCTGCGTTTCCTCGAAGCCCGCTTCGGTGTCGCCGAAACCAACATCAGCCCCTATCGGCGGGCGATCTGCGGCGACCTCACCTCCTGCTTCGATTTCGTCAATCCCAACACGGCCGTGCCCGCCCTGCCCCGCCGCAGCCAGATCGCCGCCGACGCCATGCGCGTCGCCCAGGAGATGCGCGCCCAGATCCCGATCCCGGACGAGGCGAGCCAGACGCTGCCGAAGCAGGATGTCGGCATCAGGCCGTCACGCGCCCTGCCCTATGAACTAGCCGCCGATGCCGTGGTGGAGGACGGCAGCGTCCGCCTGCGCCTGCGCAATACCGGCAAGGCCGGCGCCGTGTTTCACGTCTACGACCGGCTGCACCTCGACCGCATCCCGCGCCGCTACATGGTGGAAGCCGGCAAGCAGCTCGCGGCGAGCTGGCCGACGGCGCGGGACGCCGGGCGTTATGATCTCTGGGTGCTGGGGCCGAACGGCTTCCACCGCCACGTCACCGGCAATGCGGTCGAGACCGCGGCGGCGAAATTCGGGCCGGAAGCGTCCCTGTCCTACGATCCCGCGCATCACCGCCTGAATCTGACGCTGACCAACGACGGCACCCGCGGCTGCACCGTGCTGGTAACGGCCAATGCCTATGAGAAGCGCGAGATCAGCCAGAAGCTGGCCGCCGGCAGCCGGAAGGTGCTGCGCCTCGACATCGCCGACCAGGGCAATTGGTACGATTACACCGTGACCGTGAGCGGCCACGCCGGCTTCACCCGCCGCTTCGCCGGCCGCATGGAGACTGGCCGGGACGGCATTTCGGATCCGGCCGCCGTTTTCGAGCAGCTTGCCGCGCAAGGGTGAGCACGACCGATCAACCCGGGCAGGCGCCCCCCGCAGCCTGAAATCCGGTTCCTGAAGCGGGGGAAGTGGCCGGGGATCGCAGCAGCGCCCTGCCGACAGGTGACGGGGGGCTTATCATGACCGGCACGAACAGACGCGACTTCCTGAGATCCGGCGCCGCCCTCGGGGGCGCCGCCGCGGCAGCGACCGCTTTCCCGGATTCGATCCGCAAGGCGCTGGCGATCGAGGCCAACAATGCGACGCGCTCGATCCGCGATGTCGAGCATGTCGTCATCCTGATGCAGGAAAACCGGGCCTTCGACCACTACTTCGGCACCATGTCGGGTGTCCGCGGCTATAGCGATCGCTTCACCATCCCGCAGCAGAGCGGGCTTTCGGTGTTCCATCAATCGAATGGCGAGCGGATCGTCCTGCCCTATCACCTCGACCAGAGCAAGGGCAATGCCCAGCGTGTCAGCGGCACGCCGCATTCCTGGTCCAACTGCCACGCCGTGTGGGACCACGGCCGCATCACCGACTGGCCGAAGACCAAGGAAGACCAGTCGATGGGCTATTACCGGGAGACCGAGGTCGAATTCCAGCGCGCCCTCGCCGACGCCTTCACCATCTGCGACAACTACCATTGCGCGACGCAGACCGGCACGCATCCCAACCGCATCTACCACTGGACGGGCACCAATGGCCCGACCGCGACCGGGACCGCCGTGGTCGTCAACGACGACCGTTTCGCGCTGATCGGCCCCGCCTCGCGCGGCTACAACTGGACGACCTATCCCGAGCGGCTGCAACAGTCCGGCGTGACCTGGAAGGTCTATCAGAATATGCCCGACAACGGCGGCCTGAACCCGCTGGTCGGCTTCCGCCAGTATCGCAAGGCGAGCCAGGGCGTCGGCAATTCCATCGTGGATGGCCTGCCCTGGTGGCCCTACATCGAGGCGATGGACAAGAAGCAGCCGCTCTACAAGGGCGCGGGCAACACCATGCCGCTCGGCGGCATGCTCGGCACCCTCGAACTCGACATCAAGAACGGCAAGCTGCCGCAGGTGTCCTGGATCGTGCCGCCCTCGATCTACTGCGAACATCCCTCGGTCTCGAGCCCGGTGCAGGGCGCCTGGTACATGCAGCGTGTCCTCGAGATCCTGACCGCCGATCCCGAGGTCTGGAGCAAGACCGTCCTCATCATCAATTTCGACGAAAACGACGGCTTCTTCGACCATGCGCCGCCCCATGCCGTTTGCTCGCGCAACGCGGACGGCACGCCGGCCGGCGGCTCGACCATGAAGGCCGAACTTCTTGCCAGCGAATATTTCGATCATGGGGCGCCCGAGAACCTGGACACCCAGCCGACGCCCGACGGCCGCCCCTATGGCCCCGGTCCGCGCGTGCCCTGCCTCGTCATCTCGCCCTGGAGCCGGGGCGGCTGGGTCGCCTCCGAGAGTTTCGACCATTCGTCGGTGCTTCGCTTCCTCGAAGCCCGCTTCGGCGTCACCGAGACCAACATCAGCCCCTATCGCCGGGCGGTGAGCGGCGATCTCACCTCCTGCTTCGATTTCGTCAATCCCAACGCCCGGCTGCCCGAATTGCCCATGCGCAGCAAGATCGCCGCCGATGCCCTGCGCGTCGCGCAGGATTTCAAGGCGCAGGTCGCCATTCCGGCGGTCGATGCCCAGTCGCTGCCGGAGCAGGATCTCGGCATCCGCCCGTCCCGCGCCCTGCCCTATGAACTCTTCATCGAGGCGACGGCATCGGGCGATACGGTGCGTCTGCGCCTGCGCAACAGCGGCAAGGTCGGCGCCGTGTTCCACGTCTACGACAGGCGGCATCTCGACCGCATTCCCCACCGTTACATGGTCGAAGCCGGCAAGACCCTGAACGCGAGCTGGAACGTGAGGGCCGATGGCGGCGCCTATGACCTCTGGGTCCTCGGGCCCAACGGTTTCCATCGCCACTTCACCGGCAATACCGCGACGGCCGCGGCCGCCAAGGTCCAGCCCGAAGTCACCGCCGCCTATGACAAGACGCGCAGCGACCTGGTCCTCACCCTCGCCAACGAAGGCGGCAAGCTCGCCAGCTTCACGGTGACCGCCAACGCCTACGAGAAGGGCCAGCAGATCGTCCGCGTCTCGGCCGGCGCCAGCAAAACCCTGCGGCTCGACGTCGCCAGGCAGGGAAATTGGTATGATTACAGCGTGACCGTCTCCGGCCTCGACGGCTTCGGCCGCCGCCTCGCCGGGCGCATCGAGACCGGCAAGCCCGGGATCACCGATCCCGCGCATGTGTTCGAGCGGATCAAAGCCTCCTGAACTTCCCCCAAATCCCCCCTTTGCCAAGGAACCCATGACATGACAGACACCAGCAGGCGCGATTTCCTGAAGTCCGCCGCCGCCATCGGTGGCACCGCCGCCGCCGCCACCGTGTTTCCCGACTCGATCCGCAAGGCCCTGGCGATCGATGCCGCCAACGGCACCAAGTCGATCAAGGACGTGCAGCATATCGTCGTCCTGATGCAGGAAAACCGGGCGTTCGACCACTACTTCGGCACGTTCCCGGGCGTCCGGGGCTTCGGCGATCGTTTCACCATTCCGCGCGCCGATGGCCGTACCGTGTTCCATCAGTGGAACGGCGAGCGAACCATCCTGCCCTATCACCTGAATTCCAAGAAAGGCAATGCCCAGCGGGTCTCCGGCACGCCGCACACCTGGCCCGATGCCCAGGCGGTGTGGAACCATGGCCGCATCACCGATTGGCCGCTGCATAAGGAAGACCAGTCGATGGGCTATTACAAGGAGGCCGAGGTCGGCTTCCAGTTCGCCCTCGCCAATGCCTTCACGCTTTGCGACAATTATCACGCCGCCACCCATACCGGCACCTTCCCGAACCGGGTCTATCACTGGACCGGCACCAATGGCCCGACCGGCAGCGGCCATGCCGTTGTGATCAACGAGATCGATAATTTCGGCCCCAAGAGCAGGGGCTACACATGGAAGACCTATCCCGAACGGCTGCAGGAAGCAGGCGTGACCTGGAAGGTCTACCAGAACCTGCCGGACAATTTCGGCGATAACCCGCTGGCCGGCTTCCGCCAGTACCGCGCCGCCCATGAGGCCATGGGCAATACGCCGATCGGCCTGCCGTGGATCCCTTACATCGAGTCGATGGACGCCAAGCAGCCGCTCTACAAGGGTGTCGGCAACACGATGCCGCTCGGCGGATTGCTCGGCCAGCTCGAACTCGACGTCAAGAACGGCAAGCTGCCGCAGGTGTCGTGGATCGTCGCGCCGACGCTCTATTCCGAGCATCCGGCGGTGTCGAGCCCGGTACAGGGCGCCTGGTATGTCCAGCAGGCGCTGGATATCCTGACCGCCAATCCCGAGGTCTGGAGCAAGACCGTGTTCATCGTCAATTTCGACGAGAACGACGGCTTCTTCGATCACGTCCCCTCGCCCGCCGTGTTCTCGCGCAACGAGGATGGTTCCGCCGCCGGTGGCACGACCATGGCCGAAAGCCTGCTGGGCAGCGAATATTTCACCCATCCGGCGATCCCCGAGGCGACCAGCCAGCCGGCGCCCGATGGTCGGCCCTATGGCCCTGGTCCGCGCGTGCCCTGCTTCGCGATCTCGCCCTGGAGCCGGGGCGGCTGGGTCGCCTCCGAAACCTTCGACCATACCTCGGTCCTGCGTTTCATCGAGGCGCGTTTCGGCGTCGCCGAGACCAACATCAGCCCCTATCGCCGGGCGATCATCGGCGACCTCACCTCCTGCTTCGACTTCGTCAATCCCAATACGACGGTCCCCGCCCTGCCGACCCGCAGCAAGATCTCGGCGGATTCCATCCGCGTCGCCCAGGCCCTGCGCCTGCAGGTGAAGATCCCGGCCGAGTCGGACCAGGCCCTGCCGCAGCAGGACATCGGCCTGCGCCCGTCGCGCGCCCTGCCTTACGAACTGCATATCGAGGCGACGGCGGACATCGAAGCCTTGCGCCTGCGCTTCCGCAACACAGGCACGGCCGGCGCCGTCTTCCACGTCTACGACAAGCGGCATCTCGACCGCATCCCCCATCGTTACATGGTGGAGGCGGGCAAGATCCTGGCCGCGACCTGGGATGTGAAATCGGACGACGGGGCCTATGACCTGTGGGTGCTGGGGCCGAACGGCTATCACCGCCACTTCACCGGCAACACGGTCGTCGCGGCGGCGGCCAAGGCCCAGCCCGAGGTCACCGCGTCCTACGACAAGGCGAACCAGCGGCTGAACCTGACCCTCGCCAATGGCGGCGCCAAGACCTGCACCTTCAAGGTCACCGCCAATGCCTATGACAAGTTCTCGCAGGAGGTGCGGGTCGCGGCGGGATCGAGCAAGCCCTTGCGCCTGTCGCTGGCCGATCAGGGCAATTGGTACGATTACACCGTGACGGTCGACGGGCTCGACGGCTTCAGCCGCCGCCTCGCCGGCCGCCTGGAAACCGGCAAGCCGAGCATTTCCGATCCGGCCCATGTCCTCGACCAGATCGTGATCGCCGGCTGACGCCTGCCCTGCCCCCCCGTCGTTGGTGTTGACGGGGGGGCTTAGCCCCCCGACACTTTCCGACAAAATGTCATGACGACAAGACGATACGTCGGAAGAGGAAACGTCGGTGGTGGATATTGCTGCGCCCTTTACCCTGGCCTGCGGCCAGACCCTGAAGAACCGCCTCGCCAAGGCGGCGATGACCGAAGGGCTGGCCGATCCGCGCAACCGGGCGACCCCGGCGCTGTGCGAGCTGTACCGCCGCTTCGCCGAAGGTGGCAGCGGCCTCGTCATCACCGGCAACATGCAGGTGCACCCCGACAATCTGGAGCGGCCGGGCAATGTCGTCGTCGCCCCGGGTATGGACGAGGCGGCCAGGGCCGCCCTCGCCGCCCTGGCCAAGGCCGGCACGGCGAAGGGCACGCGCCTGTGGGCCCAGATCAGCCACGCCGGCCGCCAGACCCCGATCGCCGTCAACAAGACGCCGCAGGCCCCCTCCGCCATTCCCTTGCCCCTGCCGGGCAAGCAGTTCGGCACGCCCCGCGCGATGACCGAGGCGGAGATCGAGGATGTGATTTCCCGCTTCGCCTTCGCCGCCGCCACCCTGAAGGACGCGGGTTTCGACGGCGTGCAGGTGCACGGCGCCCATGGCTATCTGATCAGCCAGTTCCTCAGCCCTCGCTCCAACCAGCGGACCGACCGCTGGGGCGGCAGCCTCGAAAACCGGGCGCGCCTGCTGCTCGAGGTGGTGCGCGCGGTGCGGGCCGCCGCCGGTCCCGCCTTCGGCGTCGGCGTGAAGCTGAACTCCGCCGACTTCATGAAGGGCGGCTTCGGCGACGAGGAAGCGACGACCGTCGCACGCTGGCTGGAAGCGGAAGGCATCGACCTCCTGGAAGTTTCGGGCGGCACCTACGAGCGGCCGATGATGATGGGCAACGAGGATATGTCGACCGATGCCTCGGCCAAGCAGGTGCGCCGCGCCTCAAGCGTCGCCCGCGAAGCCTATTTCCTCGATTACGCCAAGACCATGCGCGCGGCGGTGAAGACGCCGCTGATGGTCACCGGCGGTATCCGCAGCCGGGCGGCGATGGACGAGGCGCTGTCGTCCGGCGCCTGCGACGTGATCGGTCTCGCCCGGCCGCTGTGCCTGAAGCCCGACGCGCCGGCCGCCCTGCTGTCCGGCCGCCTCGCCCGGCTCGACGATTGGGAGAATCGCCTGCGTCTCGGCCCCGGGCGCTGGCTCGGCCCGGCCTCGCCCCTGAAGATCATCCAGATGCTGAACGGCTTCGGCCCCCTCGGCTGGTTCGCCAATCACCTGCAGACGCTGGGCAAGGGCGGCACGCCCCGCCCGGAACTCGGCATCTTCGGCGCCTTCCTGCGTTACCAGATGGGCGAAATGCGGGCGGCGAAAGCAATGCACGCCGCCCGCAAGTCTCAGGCGTAGGTCACTTCGGTCATCATGCCGGTCGCCATGTGCAACAGGTTGTGACAGTGGAACAGCCAGCGACCGGCATTATCCGCATCGAAGGCGATGGTGACGCGCCCCCCGACCGGCACCAGCACGGTATCCCGGCGCGCACCCGCCACGGGCTTGCCGTTCAGGGCGACGACATCGAAATGATGGCCGTGCAGGTGCATCGGATGGGCCATCATGCTCTCGTTCACCATCTCGACCGCGACGCGCTGACCGGCTTTCACCTGAACCGGCAGGCGATCGGCCCATGAGCGGTCATCGATCGTCCAGACGTAAGGCATCATCGAACCCGTCAGGCGGATGCGCCGCGTGACGTCCGCCGGGCGGGCATCCACCCCCTCGGCCACGAGCAGGCTTTCCAGCGACAGATCGACCGGCGGCGCGGCCTCGGCCGCCTTGTCGGCGATCCTGGGCACGCTCGCCCCCGTCGGTGCCAGGACGATGCCGGTCCGGGCGCGATCCCCCTCGCGCTGGGCCAGCACCGGCACGGCGGCACCATCCGTTCCCAACTGCAGCAGGATATCGATGCGCTGGCCCTGGGCCAGCGGCACCTTGGCGACCTCGACCGGCTTCACCGGATTGCCGTCGACCGCCATCACCGTGCCGGTCAGACCGCCGAAATCGACCCAGAAGGCGGTCGCCGCCGCGCCGTTGATCAGGCGTAAATATAACCGCCCGCCCGTCTCGACGGTGACCACCTGCGGATCGTCCAGCGTGCGGTCGTTGGCCAGATAGGCATCGAATTCGACATCGTTCAGGTCCATGCCCGGCATCATGTGGCCCATGGCCGAATGGTCCATGCCGCCCATGTCCATGCCACCATGGTTCGTCATGCCGCCAGCGAGGCCCGCCACCAGATCCTCCGGCGCCTTGAAGCTGAAGTCGTGGAGGAGGACCGTCACCTCCTGGGCGTCCCGGGCGAGGTCTTCTTTGGTGCGGACGATCAGCGGCGCGGCCAGCAGGCGCATTTCCTGCAGGCCGTGGTGCGAATGCATCCAGTGTGTCCCGGTGCGGGGCGCGAAGTCGTAATCGGCGAAGCCGCCATCGGCGATCGGCCGGGCATAGCCCGTGTCGGTCACGCCATCCTGGTCGGGCGGCGGGGTCTGGCCGTGCCAATGGATGATCGTCGGCTCGCCGATGCGGTTCTCGAGCCGGAGGCGGAACGCCTCGCCCGGCGGAAGAACGAGGCCGGACTCCCCGCCCGGCCCGCGCAGGCCGAGGACGGAGGCGGGCTTGCCCCGGACCTCGATGGTGCGGCGCTCGGCCGTCAGCGTGAGGGGGGCGGCATGGGCCATGCGGCCGAGGGCCGGCGTGGCCAGGACAAGGGCGGCTGACGCCACGAACTGGCGCCGCGAAAGGCGAAGGGTCATGATCTCTCTCGTCTGAAAAAAGGCTGAAGGGCGGATTTTCAGGCGAGGGGGCGCGGCGGCCGGTAGAGCGGCGGCGATACCGCCCCCGGCAGGCCGGCGAGGGC
>NZ_JBAQRT010000364.1:0-21932 GCF_049306435.1 Zavarzinia sp. | reverse complement strand
AACCTGGACTGCGTGACGTCATGCCGCTGATCTGTCTCCCCGGTCCGGCGCCAGCGTGATCGGCTGGTCCAGTTCGAAGGTGGCACTGCTCAGCACCGAACGCGACTCCGAAACATCGTCCGACAGGGCGCGCTGCTTGATCTGGTTGGTTTCGGCCAGCTGGACCACGCCGCCGGCGCTTTGCGGCGGCGGGGCGGAGACCTGGGTCTCGGCGCGGGAAGCAACCGTCTGGGTCTCGCCGCGATATTTGCCGGGCTCGACCAGCAGGCTGGCGGAGACGAAGCCCGGCGTGCCATCGGCGAGACGAATGCGCATCCATTGGCCCGACGTGCCCGAGACCATCCGCGCCTCGACCACTTCACCCGCCTTCAGGCCGCCGATCTGGCGGCTGGACGTGCTGGGCAGCTCACGGACGCGGGTGGATTTCGAGGCGACGCGGCTCAACAGGGGCCCCGCCACCTGATAGCTGGCGGAGGTGACCGCCGGGGGCCGGGTGCGGCCGTCGAAGTGGGAAATTTCGCTCGCGGCATAGGAATATTGCTCGCCGCGTTCGTTCATCTTGCCGCCGACGTCCTCGGCGTATTTGATTTCCCATTCGAATTTCTTCTTCACGTCGGCGAGTTTCGCCCTGGCCTCGTCGGCGGTCAGGCGGCCGGCGCGATAGTCGGCGCGGATGCGGTCGGCCTCGGCGGTGCGGCAGGCGCGGACGGCGCGGAAGGCGGTCGTCGTGCGGTCGATCTGCTGGTTCTCGGAATAGATATCCTTGTAGACGCCGCCGACCAGCATGGCCGGACTGCTGTTCGCTTCGGCCTTGGCGCTGTAATAGCCGGCAGCCGCCCCCGCGACGCCGCCCACGGCGGCGCCCGCCAGCGTGCTTTCAAGGTCCCCGCCCGAAACAAGGGCGCCGGTCAGGGCGCCCAGGGCGCCGCCGCTGACGGCGCCGACCACCATGGCCTGGGTGAAATAGTCGCCGATCGAGGTCAGCTGGCCGCGCTGGTTGCCGCAGGCATCGTCGGAAGCGATCTGGCCGCCCGGGGCCGAGGCATCGGGCGTGCAGGCGCCAAGTCCGGGCGCGACCGCGAGGCCGAGGATCAGGCCTGCAACCAGCGGGCGCTTCAGGAAGGCGATGGACGTCGCCATGATATGTGTCCCCCTCAGGATCTGTCGAAGCGCAACTCTAGTTCAGGTCGGACGATTTTGCACGGCGCGGGCATGTGATCCCGGTCACGCCCGGCAGCTTTTGCCGGCTTGCCACCCGGCCGTTTTCCCGAGCGCCGCGGAAACCCTGACCTTCGCCGCTGGCCCGCTCCTTGCAGATCACCGGACATGGGCGCCCGCCCGCGGGGGCCGGACAAGAGAAGAGGGAAACCACATGTCCTATGTCGGCTATTTCAGCACGGCTCTGTCGGGACTGAACGCGCAGTCTCAGGCGCTGAGCGCGATTTCGACCAATATCGCGAATTCGACCACCACCGGCTACAAGCGGGTGGACACGAATTTCGATGCCCTGGTCAACGAAGCCAGCGCCACCAGCTATCAGTCGGGCGGCGTGAAGGCTTCGCCCTTCTATGCCAACAATGTGCCGGGCTCGACCGAGGCGACCACGATCGCGACCAATCTGGCCATTTCCGGCAACGGCTTCTTCGTCACCTCGAAGCCGACCAGCGTGACCACCTCGGGCACGAGCTTCGAGGATCGCGACTATTACACCCGCGCGGGCGATTTCCAGTTGAACGGCGACAATTATCTGGTGAACGGCACCGGCTATTATGCCCAGGGTTACACGGTGGACGAGACCACGGGCCTCGCGACCGGGGCGCTCGGCGAAATCAAGGTGCCGGGCGCGACGCTGGCCCCGGAGGCGTCGGGCCTGATCACCTATCGCGCCGACCTGCCCGCCGATGCGGCGGTCGGGGCGACGGTGAACAATTCGGTCGATGTCTATGACTCGCTGGGCTCCGGCCACACGGTCGACCTGACCTGGACCAAGACCGGCGACAATGCCTGGTCCGTCGCCATGGGCGCGGAAGACGATACCTCGGGCGGCGGCGCCACCTTCGCCGTCACCTTCGACAGCGCCGGCCTCCTCGCCTCGGCGACGCCGGCACCGCTCTCGACCAGTTTCACCTTCCCCGGCGCGGCGCCGCAGACCATCGCGCTCGACCTCGGCACGGTGGGCGCGGCCGATGCGGTCACGCAATATTCGGGCACGACGGTCGATCTCGGCGACATCAAGGCCGATGGCTACGCCAAGGGCAGCTTCAGCGACCTGTCGATCGACAGCCAGGGTTACGTCACCCTGAACTACGACAATGGCCGCAGCGTCGTCGGCTTCCAGATGGCGCTGGCCAGTTTCAACGCGCCGCAGAACCTGCAGTCCGTCGATGGCCAGGCCTTCCTCGGCACGGCGGCGGCGGGCACGGCCCTCGTGGGCCATGCCGGCGAAAACGGCCTCGGCACGCTGAACGGCTCGTCGGTCGAATCGTCCAACGTCGATATCGGCAAGGAATTCACCGATCTGATCACCACCCAGCGGGCCTATTCGGCCAATGCCAAGGTGCTGACCACCGTCGACGAGATGTTGCAGGAAATCCTGAACGTCAAGCGCTGAGCCTGACGCGGCGACCATGCGAGGAAACATGCCATGAGCCTGTCCGGTGCCATGAATATCGCCCTGAGTGGCCTGAACGCCCAGCAGCGGGCGCTTCAGGTCCTCGGCGGCAATGTTTCCAACGCGACCGACGAATCCTATACCCGCAAGTCGATCACTTCCTCGGCCAGCGCCGGCGGGGTGACGACGGCGGATGTGACGCGGGCGACCGACAACGCGCTCGCCCGGGATCTGATCGCCTATACGTCGCTGGCGGGCCAGGCCGACGCCCAGTCGACCTATATGTCCAAACTCTCGACCCTGTTCGGGGTCAGCACCTCGGACGCCGGGCTCGCCAGCGCGGTCTCCGATCTCAACGATGCCTTCGCCGTGCTGCAGTCGACCCCCGACAGCAGCACCGGCCAGGCCGAGGTCATCGCCAAGGCCGATGCCCTGGCCCGGAAGATCAACGATCTGATGGCGGGGCTCGAGAGTATCGACAGGGAAATCCAGCAGGAAACCACCGACAAGGTCGGCCAGGTCAATGATCTGCTCGAGAAGATCGACACGCTGAACAAGCAGGTGAAGACGGTGGCCGCCGCGGGCGGCGACAAGACCACCCTCGAGGACCAGCGCGACGCCGCCGTGCGCTCGCTCGCCCAGCTGATCGACGTGAAGACCATCGCCCGCGGCGACGGCAGCCTCGCGGTCTATACCGCGGGGGGCGAGAGCCTCGTCGATCAGGACGCCACCCGCCTGGCCTATGACGGCACCGATATCACCCGCGAGGGCGACACGCGGTCGCTGAACGGCTCGATCCGCTCGGGCGCCCTCGCGGGGCTTCTGGCGCTTCGCGCGACCGGGACCAGCGCGACGGCCGGCACCGCGGTCATCAGCGAACTGAAGGATCAGGTCCAGGCCTTCACGGCCAGCCTGACCAGCACCGGCGCGGGCGATTTCGCGACGGCCTATGACAGCGCGACCACCGCGACGGGCGAACTCGCCTCCGGCTTCTTTGTGATGACCGGCGGCACGATCTCGGTCAATGCGGCGCTTCTCGATGGCACCGCGACCCTGAAGCAGGCGGCGATCAGTCCGGCTTCGGCCGCGCTCGTCTCGGGTAGCCACGGCATCTCGGCCGGGGGGCTGACCGTCACCGGCGAGGATTACGCCGGCATCGCGAGGTCGATCATCTCGTCCCTGTCGGCCGATGTCGGCGCGGTCACCAACAGGGCCGATCTCGCCGACGCGACCAAGACCGAGGCCGCGACGCGCTTTCAGTCGTCGGTCGGCATCAACATGGACGAGGAGCTGGCCAATCTGCAGGTGCTGCAGAATGCCTATGCCGCCTCGGCCAAGGTCATGCAAACGGTGAACCAGCTCTACGACAGCCTGTTCGCGATCATAAGGTAATCCGCCATGATGTCCGTCACGACCTACGCCAGCCAGTTGCAGACCCTGAACAACATCAAGCGCAACCAGAGCGCGGCGAACGAACTGTCCAATCAGGTGGCGACGCAGGTCAAGTCCGGCGACCTGTCGTATTACGGCGGTCTCGACGCCGGACGCATCCTGAACAGCCGGCAGCAGGTCTCGCGGCTCGAGGCCTACAACAAGGGCATCGACATCGTGACGCCCGAGTTGAAGTCCTATGATCTTCAGGTCTCGCGCATGGACGAACTGGCCTCCTCGGTCTCCAAGGCCCTGCAGGGCCAGGGCACCTATGACCCCGAGGACGAGAGCGAGATCGGCACGCTGATCGATACCGCCCTGACCGAACTGACCTCGCTCCTCAACGAGAAGGTCGGGGGCCGCTATCTGTGGTCCGGCGGCAATTACGACGCGGCCCCGGTCGGCGACCTGACCGGCCTGCCCGATCTGACCGCCGCCGATCCTTTCGCGGCCGCGACCTCGCCCACCCTGCCGGACTATTATCTGGCGGCGCCCGGCAGCGACGACGTCGCCTGGCACGAGGCGAGCTTCTCGCCCGAGGCGGGCAAGACCGTCACCTATGGCCAGGTGGCGGCCGATCCGGCGATCCAGCGCCTCGTCTATAGTCTGCAGATGGCGAAGAGCGCCTTTGCCGCTTCGGCGGCCGCGCCCGACGACGCCACCGCGAAAGCGACCTGGACGACTTTCCGCACCCAGGCCCTGAGCGAACTTGACAGCGCCCGCGACGGCCTGAAGAGCCTGGGCACCGAGATTTCCATCGATCTGAGTTCGGTCACCGACAGCGCCAAGGCCAATGACACGATGATCAACATCTTCAAGGACGAGGAAGGCGGTATCGTCGATATCGACACGGCGGAGGCGGGCGTGAAGCTGACGCAGATCCAGAACCAGCTGCAGGCGACCTATTCGATCGTCGCGTCGCTGGCCGATACGTCGCTGGTCAAGTTTCTCTGACGCGAACGGGCGTCAGGCCCGCAGTTCGATCCGGGGGGCGGGCGTTTCGCCCGTGGCGGCATCTTCGGTAACCGAAGACGCTTCCCCGCCAGCGGCGGCGGTCTGACCCGAGGCGGACACCGTGCCCCGGCTATCGGCCTGGTGGCGGCGGTATTCTTTCACCACATGCTCGCTCGGATACTGGTTGCGAACCTCGCCCGTGGAAGGGTCGCGCAACTGCAGGATCGTCATGTCGATCGAATTGTCATAGGTGATGCGGGGGCTGAAATAGGCCGGTCCGGCTTCCTGCACGGCCTGCGCCGTCTCGACGGTGACGCCGCTGCCGGATGCCCGCGTGGACGCGAATCCGCCTGCCGCGTATGACGACTGAAGGGGCGCCTGGGCCAGGCTGCTGTCGAACACCATCATGGCTGAACCGGACGGGTGCCGCGTTGGGCCGGTGAAGCGTATCGCCGGGAGGGGATCACGTTACCGTCAGGGGACCTGGGTGCACCCGAAAAAGACCCGTCCCTGTGGATAATTCTCCAGAAATGGGGGCAATGAGTCAAGGGCCAAGGCGATTTTGCCGGGCGGCGCCGAATCTTCCTCCACAACCGGCAGAATCTGCCGGCCGGCGGCGCCGGCCTTGAATCCGCGATTCCTGTATTATTCAATAATATCAATGCGTTATGTAGTTTTGCCGACTTGGCACGAGCCTTGAAGTCCTCTGGCTGAGCCCCGCCGCAGAATGGCGCGGTCCGATACCAGAAAGGACAAGGCATGAGCGACATCCATCTGACGTCCACATCGAGAGCCAATCTGCTCTCCCTGCAGGACACCACCAATCTCGCCAACAGGACCCAGGGGCGTCTTTCGACCGGTCTGAAGGTCGCCAGCGCGCTTGACGACGCGGTGGCCTATTTCCAGTCGAAGAACCTGACGGACCGCACGGCGGATCTGACCGAGCGCAAGGACGGCATCGACCAGGGCATTTCCTCGCTGAAGTCGGCGTTGAATTCGACGCAGTCGGCGGAAACCATCCTGAAGCAGATCAAGGGTGTCGCCATCTCGGCCAAGACCGCCGACACGGAAACCAAGGCGGATCTGACGGCGCAGTTCTCGGACCTCCTCAACCAGCTGAATTCGCTGCTTGGCGATGCGTCCTACCAGGGCACCAATCTGGTCAATTCGACCGCCCAGAACCTGACCGTCCGCTTCTCGGAAGTCACTTCGGCGGAAGTCGTGGTGAACAGCCGCGATCTGCGGGCCGGGGCGCTGATCACGGTCGGCGGTACCGCTGGTGCCGCGGGCTCGGTGATCCTGGCCGGCTTCCTGACCGGCGCCGGCTCGGCGGGCGCGGCCGCGGGCTTCTCGGACATCGCGGCGAGCAAGCTGATCACCACGATCGACACGATCACCGACTCGCTCGACACGGCGATTTCGAAGGTGCGCGCGGCGACGGCGAGCCTCGGCTCCAATGTCACCCTGCTGCAGACCAGGCTCGACTTCACCAAGAACTACATCAACACGCTGACCGAAGGCTCGGACAAGCTGACCCTCGCCGATCTGAACGAGGAAGGCGCCAATCTGGTCGCCCTGCAGACCCGCCAGCAGCTCGCCCTCAAGGCCCTGAGCTTCGCCGGTCAGAGCGAGCAGAACGTCCTCCAGCTCTTCCAGTAAGACGTCGAAACAGCGATAACGGAGATCCGTCATGACCGAACTCAACACCGCTCTCTCGGCCCGCGAAGAGGCCGCCTATCCCTTCCTCGAATGCGCCGTGATGCTGGACAACGCCCGCAAGGGCGAGCCCACGATCCAGCTCGCCGATGCCCTCGACGTCAACGCGGCGCGCTGGCAGACCATCGCCAACCGGGCCATCGTGCGCAGCCGCCAGCTGCCGCCGACGACCTCGGAGTTCTTCAGCCGGGCCAGCCGCTTCATGGTCGAGGCGGCGCGCACCCTGCGTCAGCAGCCGGACGACAATGTCATCGAGATGATGATTCACATGAACCTGAACATGTCGGAGACCATCCTGACGGCGCGTTGAGCGCCGGCACCCGGGGCCGGAGGGATGCCCTCCGGCCGGTGGGGGCTAAAGCATGACCACCCTGTTGGCGCCGCTGCTCTTGGCCCTGTACATGGCCGCGTCGGCGCGCTTGATGGCCTGGGCCGGATCGGCCGCGACGCCGAGCGCATCGGCGATGCCGATGCTGGCCGAGATCTGGACCGTGTTTCCGCCGATGTCGAAAGGCTGGCAGAGCGCTTCCCGTATCCTCTCGCCCGCCAGCAGCAGGGCGGTATCGTCGCCCGCCTGGGGCTGCAGCACGAGGAATTCGTCGCCGCCGATGCGGGCCGCGGTATCTTCCGACCGGATATTGGCCTGAAGCCTTTCGGCCACCTGAAGCAGAAGATCGTCGCCCGCCTTGTGCCCCAGCGTGTCGTTGACCGCCTTGAACTTGTCGAGGTCGATGAAGAACACGGCCACCCGGGCATGGCGCCGGTCGGCCTGGCTGACGGCCTGGTTCAGACGGTCGGTGAAGAGCGTGCGGTTGGGCAGGCCGGTCAGGGCGTCGAAATTCGCCCGCTTCCAGATTTCCTGATCCTGGCGCTTGCGCTCGCTGATATCGGACAGAAGGGCGACATAGCGCAGCACCTGTCCTTGTTCATCCCGGACCACGTTGATCTTCAGCCATTCGATGAACAGGTTGCCGTCCTTGCGCCTATTGGTGATTTCGCCTTCCCAGTAGCCCTTGAGCCGCAGGCTTTCGTGCATCTGTTCGTAGAATTCCTCGTCGTGCTGTCCCGATCCCAGCAGTTCACCGGGCACCCTGCCCTGCGCTTCATGGGCGGCATAGCCGGTGATGCGCGTGAACGCCGGATTGACGCTGATGATGCGCTGGTCGGCGCCGGTCACCATGATGCCTTCGCCCGCGGCCTCGAAGACCGACTGGCTGGTCCGCATGGAATCTTCCAGCTGGACAAGGCGGGTGACATCCGAGAAGGCGAGGATGGCCCGGTCGGGCGCTTCCCCGTCCTGATTGGGGATCGGCCGGGAATTGAACGATAGCCAGCGGCGCTGTCCATGGTCCTGAATGCTGAACAATCCGTGATGGCCCGGCCGCCTCGAAGCCTGCATCGAAGGATAGCGCTCGACCGGGACGCGCTTGCCGTCCATGTCGTAGAGCGCGACCACTCGTGCCTTCAGTTCATCTGAATCGACCGCGAGAAGGCTCAGGGCGGCCTCGTTCCACAAGGTGATATTGCTGCTCTGGTCGATGACCATCATGCCGTCTGGCATCGCATCGAACAGTTGTTTGTGCAGGATGTCCAGACGATGCAGGCGCTGACGCAGACCGACGTCGCGCAGGATGACGACGCCGACGCCGCCGATCAGCACCAGCGCCAGCACGGTCGTGATCATGTGGGCGCGCAGTTCGGCGTCGATCGCCGCCTCGGTCCTCGATCGCAGACCGCGCCCGTCCGCCGATGCCGTGACCGCCAGCGGGCTGCCGCCGATGCGCTGCCAGGCGACGATCCTGTCGGGCCCGTCGCGGTCCTTGTGGACAATGCCGGAAGGCCTGGCGCGGGGACCGAGCAGCCAGGCCGTGTCCGCGAAGACCTGGCCGATCAGATCCGCTCCGGTATTCGTCGCCATGATGATGCCATCGGGCAGGTGGATGACCGAAAGCTCCTCGGTGATGTCGGCCGCGCCCAGGCGCGACGAGAAATAGGACGGCGGGACGGCGAGGACGATGGTGCCGGCGAATGTCCCCGCGTTTTCAAGTCGCCGGGACAGAATGACGGTCCATTGGCCGGAATATTGTCCGATCAGCGGGGCCGAAATATACAGGATGTCCTGGCCACCACCATCGCGATGACGGCGGAAATACTCGCGCTCGCTCGCGTTGACCGATGCGCGTTCGTCGACGCTGCTGAACGAATTCCTGCCATCCGCGTCCATGATCCAGAGCGACAGGGTGCTGTTCGACGCGAACAGGGTTTCGATGCGCCGGACGGCGGCCGGAAAACTGGCCCTGTCGGTCTGATATTGAGTGCGCAGATCCTGCAGGACGAAGTCCACTTCACGGATCACGGACTCCATCTGAAGAGCAGCTGATTTCGACGTGAGTACAAGCGACCTGTCGATTTCGGATTGCGTCTGCTGCCGGCGTTCATCCATGCCAGCAAGCAGGTAAAACCAATAGGTCGCGAGGATTGCTATCGTGCAACTGAAAGTTATGAACATCAGAACGCGGATTTTGCGAAATGACAACATCGAGCGTTCGGCTTTCTTAACCCGCAATTCCAATAGCGGCTTGGTCGGACCCTAGTTTTGCCGCAAAGTCGCTAATTTTCCATTATAGATTTGATGAATGGCCGAAATTGATCGTTATTAATTCGATGAGCTCGGGCGGAAAGCATTTATATCGGGATTTGGGGCGAATTTTTCATCGCAGAATGTCGATATCACCCGGCACAAGGCTTGCCCGGTCGCTGGTGCGTCGCCGCGCAGATCGAGGGCGAGTTCCGTTGGTGGCACCGGGGGCAGACCGGAATCCGTGCCCAGGATGCGATGGCCGGACCCGGCGATCCGTTCTTCCAGCAACGCGATGCCCAGCCCCCCGGCGACGGCGGCCTGGATCCCGGCGAGATTGGGGCTCTCATAGGCGATCCGCCAGCGCCGGCCCGTGCCTTCGAGGGCGCGGATCGCCCGCTCGCGGTACAGGCATCCCGGCATGAAGGCGACGAGGGGCAGGGGGGTCTGTGGTGCCGGCGGGGGCGTGTCGGCGCCGGCCAGCCAGACCAGTCGTTCGGGCCAGATGCCGAAGGCCGGGCCGGATGCCGGCTCCCGCTTGGCCAGGATGACGTCGAACTGCCCGCGCGCGAGGCCTTCACGCAGGCGAACACTGAGATCGCAGCGCACCTCCAGCCGCACCCGGGAATGGCTCCGGGCAAAGGTGGCGATCACTTCGGTCAGGGCCGTGACGGCGAAATCCTCGGGAATGCCGAGGCGGAGGATGGCGGGGCGGGCTTCCCCGCCCAGGCTGAGCCGGGCCTCGTCGGCGATATCGAGCATCCGGCGGGCATAACCCAGCAGGGTTTCCCCCGCCTCGGTCAGATGCACGCCACGGCCGCCCCGGTCCAGCAAGGGTTTGCCGACATCCTCTTCCAGCCGGCGGATCTGCTGGCTGACGGTCGACTGGCTGCGGTTCACCCGCTCGCCCGCCCGGGTGAAACCGCCGGTATCGACGACACTGACAAAGCTGCGCAGCAGGTCGAGGTCGAACATCACGGGGCTCCATCATCCGATTATCGAATGATGATCATGGAATCATCCAATTTCCAAATGATTTGGGTGCGCGCTAGGGTCGGGATGGTTCAGGAGCGTGACCATGCCACATACCGCCGCCAGCGAAAGTCCATCCCCGTCCGGTCGTGCCGGCGAAATCCTTCTGCTCGGCCTGTTCTGCCTGTTGTGGAGTTCCGCCTTCGCCCCGGCGAAGATCGCCCTGGTCGATTGCCCGCCCCTGCTCCTGCTGGCGGTGCGTTTTCTCGCGGCGGCGGGCTTGTGCCTGTGGCTCGGCCGGCTGCGGGGCGAGGGGGCTCTGCCCGGCGGGCGGGCGATGGCGGCGCTCGTGCTGCTCGGCCTTCTCAACAACGCGATCTATCTCGGCCTGTCGTGGAGCGGGATGCGCACCGTGTCCTCGGGCTTCGCCGCCGTGCTGATCAGCGCCAATCCCCTGCTGACCGCGGCCATCGCGGGGCCGGTGCTGGGGGAGCGGATGACCTGGGGCAAGGCGACGGGCCTGTTGCTCGGTCTTGCCGGGGTCGCCCTCGTGCTGCGCTCGCGCCTTGGGGACGGGCTGGAGGATGGCGCGGGAACCCTGCTGGTGGTGGGCGGGCTGCTGTCGCTGGTCGCCGGCACCATCGCCTTCAAGCGGCTGGCGCCGAAAACCGTCGGTCCCTGGACCGGGAACGGCATCCAGTTGCTGGGGGCGGGGCTGGCGCTTCTGCCGGTCGCCCTGATGATCGAGGACGCGGGCGCAATCCGGCCGACCCTGCCGCTGGTGTTGACGCTGCTGTGGATGGTGTTCGGCGTTTCGGTTGGCGGCTATTACCTGTGGTTCCGCATTCTCGATCGTAACAGCGCCACGGCGGCCAGCAGCCTGCATTTCCTGATGCCGCCCCTCGGCCTTGGCTTCGGCTGGCTGATCGCCGGTGAAGGTGTGCCCGCTGGCGATCTGATCGGCATTCTGCCGATCACCCTCGGCATCGCCCTCGTCACGCGGCAGGCGCGGAACGCTCGGCCCTGAAGCGGGTCCTGGCGGCTGCTGGCGGGGTGCCGCGCATCTGGCCCTGGGTCGACAGCAGGATGACGGTCAGCGCCTCGATCAGGCGCTGACGGTCGATCTTGCCGCTCAGGCTTGTGCGGGATTCGAAGTGGATATGCGCATCAGGGGCGAGGACATGGCCATCGGCGGCCTTGTCGTCGGCGGCGGCGAGGGCCGCCACCCAGCGCCGCCGCCCGTCCGGGTCTTCGGCGGAAAAGGGCAGGGGGCCGAGATCCGCGCCGATTTCAAGGACGCCGTTCTCGAGATGACCGTCATAGCGGGTGCCCGCGAGATGGAAGCCGAAGGTCGAGAGCGTGGACAAGGTCGGTCATCTCCTATAGAGCGAAGCCACGGATTTTCGGCTGGCCATCCGTCCTCCGCGGCCCCATATCCCAACTTCGGCCCTTTCCGCTTAACAGAGCCTTAAATCGATCATGAGCGACCCGAAGAATGCGCGCCCGGCCGTCCCCACCGGCTGGCAGACGATCCGCCTGTTCCTGCCTTACCTGTGGCCGGCCGATCGGCGCGATCTGCGCCTGCGGGTGCTCTATGCCATCGGCTTCCTGGTGCTGGCCAAGATCGCCAATGTCATCGTGCCCTATTTCTACAAGGCGGCGGTCGATGCCCTGTCGGTGAAGGCGACGGTGGTTACCGTCCCCATCCTGATGATCATCGCCTATGGCCTCGCCCGGGTTGGCTCGCAGGCCTTCGCGGAACTGCGCGACAGCGTGTTCGCCCGGGTCGCTCAGTTCGCCGTGCGCCGGCTCGGTCTTTCGACTTTCGAGCATCTGCACCGGCTCTCGATGCGCTTTCATCTCGACCGGCGGACGGGAGGGCTCAACCGGGTGATCGAGCGCGGCACCAAGGGCATCGAACTCGTGCTGCGCTTCGCCCTGTTCAACATCGGGCCGACCATTCTCGAGATCAGTTTCGTGCTGATCCTGCTGGCGCTGGGCTTCGGCTGGCCCATGGTCAGCGTGATGGTGGCGACCATCATCGCCTATATCCTGTTCACCTTCCTCGTCTCCGAGCGGCGCATCAAATACCGCCGCGAGATGAACACCCAGGACACGGACGCCAACACCAAGGCGGTCGACAGCCTGCTGAACTACGAGACCGTCAAATATTTCTCGAACGAGGCCCATGAGGCGCGGCGCTTCGACAAGGCGCTGATGGCTTATGAGAAGGCGGCGGTGAAGAGCCAGACCACCCTGTCCCTGCTCAACGCCGGGCAGTCGGCGATCATGGCGGCCGGGCTCGGCGGCGTGATGTATCTGGCGGGGGTCGGCGTCGCCGATGGCACCATGACCGTGGGCGACTTCGTCCTCGTCAACACCTTCCTGATCCAGCTCTATATCCCGCTCAACATGCTCGGTTTCGTCTACCGCGAGATCAAGCAGGGCCTGATCGACATGGAAGCGATGTTCAACGTCCTCGACGTGCCGGAAGAGGTGCGGGACAAGCCGGACGCCAAACCCCTGCGGGTGACGGGCGGCGAGGTCCGGTTCGAGGATGTCTCCTTCCGCTACGACCAGCGCCGGGGCATCCTGCGCGACGTCTCCTTCACCGCGGCGCCGGGCAGCACGGTCGCGATCGTCGGCCCCTCTGGCGCCGGCAAGTCGACCATCAGCCGCATCCTGTTCCGCTTCTACGATATCGAGCAGGGCCGGGTGACGATCGATGGCCAGAATATCGACGGCGTGACCCAGGCATCCTTGCGCAAGGTGATCGGCATCGTTCCGCAGGACACGGTGCTGTTCAACGACACGATCCGCTACAACATCCGCTATGGCCGGCCCGAGGCCAGCGATGCCGAAGTGGAACAGGCGGCGAAACTCGCCCGCATCCATGATTTCATCGTCTCGCTGCCCGATGGCTACGACAGCATGGTGGGCGAGCGCGGCCTGAAACTGTCGGGCGGGGAGAAGCAGCGGGTGGCGATCGCCCGCACGATCCTGAAGAATCCGCCGATCCTTCTCCTGGACGAGGCGACCTCCGCCCTCGACACCCAGACCGAGAAGGAGATTCAGACCAGCCTGAAGGAGATTTCCCGCGGGCGCACGGCTATTGTCATCGCGCACCGGCTGTCTACAGTCGTTGACTGCGACGAGATTCTGGTCCTGGACAAGGGCCGCATCGTCGAGCGGGGCACCCATGACGCCCTGCTGGCGAAGGGCGGCCAATATGCCGGCATGTGGCAGCGCCAGCTCGAGGCGGTGGAAGCCGAGGCGAAACTCGCCGAAGTCCGCGCCGAGGGTCTGGCCGTCGGCCCCTGACGGCAGGGAGAGGTTACGTGGATATTCTGGCTTCGATCCGTTCGGTCTTGCACCCCCTGCATCGGGAGGGTGTCAAATTCGTCGCGATCTTCGCGATCGCGACCCTGATCCTGTTCCTGATCTGGCGGCCGCTGGGCTGGCTCGGCGTGGTGCTCACGGTCTGGTGCGCCTATTTCTTCCGCGATCCGCCGCGGGCGACCCCGTCGCGACAGGGCCTGGTGGTTTCCCCCGCCGATGGCAAGGTGGTCGATACCTCGCTGGCGGTGCCGCCGGCCGAGCTTGGCCTTGGCGAGGCGCCGCGCCCGCGCATTTCCATCTTCATGTCGGTGTTCGATGTCCATGTGAACCGGATGCCGGTCACCGCCACCATCGACCGCATCTCCTATCGCCCCGGCAAATTCCTCAATGCCGCCGACGACAAGGCCAGCGACGACAACGAGCGCAACTCCCTGCGTCTCGTCCTCGACGACGGTCGTGACCTCGGCGTCGTGCAGATCGCGGGGCTCGTCGCCCGCCGCATCGTCTGCGATGTCGGCCCCGGGCAGAAACTGTCCGCCGGCGAGCGTTTCGGCATCATCCGCTTCGGCAGCCGGCTCGATGTCTATCTGCCGGAAGGGGTGGCGCCCCTCGTCGCCGTTGGCCAGCGCGCCATCGCTGGGGAAACGGTGCTGGCCGATTTCACCTCGGTCGAAGGCCCGCGCCTCGTCACGGTCGGCTGACGGGGGCGGGGATGAGCGACTGGGAAGGCTGGAATACAAGGGTTCGCCTGCGGCGGCGCAAGGCCCGGAGCTATCCGCCGCGCCTGAACCGCCTGCCGGCGCGCAGCCTGCTGCCCAACATGCTCACCACCTTCGCGCTTTGCGCCGGGCTGACCTCGATCCGCTTCGCGCTCGAGAACAAGTTCGAGCTGGCGGTGGCCGCCATCCTGATCGCGGCCCTGTTCGACGGGATCGACGGCCGGGTGGCCCGCATGATCAAGGGCACCAGCCGCTTCGGCGCCGAGCTTGATTCCCTGTCGGATTTCCTGTCCTTCGGCGTCGCCCCGGTCGTCGTCCTCTATCTCTGGACGCTCAGCGATATTTCCGGCTTCGGCTGGATCGCCGTGCTGTCCCACGCGGTGTGCTGCGCCCTCCGCCTTGCCCGCTTCAATGTCGCGATCGACGATCCGGACAAGCCGGCCTGGACCTCGGGTTTCTTCACCGGCGTGCCCTCGCCCGCCGGGGCGGCCCTCGTCCTGCTGCCGATCATCGCCAGTTTCAGCCTGGGGCCGATGCCCTTCCATTCGCCCTATCTGGTCGCCGGAGTCGCCGTCCTCGTCGCCTTCCTGATGGTCAGCCGCATTCCGACCTTCTCCTTCAAGAAGATCCGCATCCACCGCGACTGGGTGCTGCCGACCCTGGTCTTCGTCGGCATCGGCACGGCGCTGGCCCTGTCCTATCCCTGGCAGGTGCTGGGTCTTCTCATCGTCATCTACGCCGTGACCATCCCCTTTGGCCCCATCGCCTGGCGCCGCGAACAGGCCAAGGCGGCCGAGCGCGCGGCGCAGGCGCAAGGCGAAGACGAGAAGCCGCAGGCCCTCTGACCCCCGCGCCCTGGAGCGCCATACGCGGAAGGTATCGACAGCCTCGCGAATAGGTATTGGACCCCGGACACCCTGATGCACGAATCCTGATCGTGGCCATCGCTGGCTACCGCTGGCGGTGGAACAATAATGAAACAGGGAGGAAGGGCATGTTCGTCAGGAACTGCTGGTACGTCGCGGGCTGGGACTACGAGTTGCCGCCGGGCAAGATCCTGGGCAAGACGATCGCCGATCAGCCGTTGGCCCTCTATCGAAAGCAGGATGGCACCGTCGTCGCGGTCGAGGACCGCTGCTGTCACCGTCAGGCCGCGCTGCACCTCGGCGAGATCGAAGGGGACTGCATCCGCTGCATGTATCACGGCCTGAAGTTCGACGCTTCCGGCCGCTGCGTCGAGGTCCCCGGACAGGCCCGCGTCCCCGAGCGCGCCATGGTGCGGACCTATCCGGTGGTCGAGCGGGACAACTGGCTCTGGGTCTGGATGGGCGAGGTTGACCGGGCCGATGCCGGTCTGATCCCCTTCTCGGTCGGCCCCGGCGATCCCGATTGGGACATGCGCCCCAGCTCGATGACCTTCAACGCGGATTATCGTCTCGTCCTCGACAATCTGCTCGATTTCTCTCACCTGACCTTCGTTCACCGGAAGACTTTCGGCGGCGAGGATTACGCCACCAGCCTGCCCCGGATCTCGAAGCTGGCGCGCGGCTTCAGGGTCGAGCGCTGGGTCCGCGACACGCCGGCCCTGGTCTTCGCCCAGCATGTGATGACCGGGCGCTACGACATGCTGCTGGATTACACGGTGCAGATGCCCTGCGTCTTCGTCATGCGGTTCCAGGTCTATGAAGCGGGCAAGGCCACGGAGGGTCCGTCCGACGGCAAGCTGCTGCTCGACACCTGGACCTGCCAGTCGGTGGTGCCGGCGTCGGCCGGGGAATGCACCTATTACTTCTCGTGGGGGGCGAGCAAGGCCACCGCCGGGCAGGAGGTCGGCGATCTGCTCTACGCCGGCATCCACAAGGCTTTCCTCGAGGACAAGGAAATGATCGAGGCGCAATACCGGAACATCCGCCGTGATCCCGATCGGCCGGTGATCAACATCGCGCATGATGCCGCGGTCAATCAGATGCGCATCCTGCTGGAGCGGACGATCGCCGCCGATAACGCGGGTCTCGCCGCCGAATGAAAAGGGGTGGCGAAAGGGGGCCAGCGCCCCCTTTCGTCAAGGCGTGCCGATGGATGCCGTCCGCCGTCCGGTCCAGCGGCGCAGGCGCGGCCCCCAGGTCTCGCGCAGGCGCAAGGGCAGGGCGAGCAGGCAGGGGGTGACGACGAGGGTCAGCACCGTCGCGAAGGCGAGGCCGAAGGCGACCGCCGTCGCCAGTTGCACCCACCATTGCGACGACGGCGCGCCCACGGCCACTTCCCGCCCGATGACGTCGATGGTGAGGCCGAGCGCCATGGGCAGGATGCCGATGATCGTCGTGAAGGTGGTCAGCAGCACCGGGCGCATCCGCTGGGCGCCGGTGCGGAGGATGGCCTCGTAAGGCTCCATGCCGAGGCCGCGGAGTTCCTTGTAGGTATCGATCAGCACGACATTATGGGCGACGACGACGCCCGCCAGCGAGATGACGCCGATGCCGGTCATCACGACCGAGAACAATTGCCCGGTGATCAACAAGCCGGCGAAGACGCCGATGGTCGACAGCGCGACCGCCGAGAGGATCACGAAGGTCGAGTAGAAGCTGTTGAACTGGGTGACGAGAATGATCGCCATCAGGAACAGGCCGACGAAAAAGGCCTTGGCGAGGAAGGCCCCGGCGGCGGCCGTCTCCTCGTCCTGGCCGCGGAACTTGATGGTGACCGACGGGTCGAAACTCTGGGTCGCCATCCAGGCCTTGATCTCGCGCACCTTCTCGTCCGGCAGGATGCCGGCGGCGACATTGGCCTGCAGGGTGATCACCCGCTTGGCGTCGACATGCATCAGCTTGCCGGTCGTCGGCTCCGCCGTCCGGGTGACGAAGCTCGACAGCGGCACCTGGCCGAGGCGGGTTTCGAGCCGCAGCTGGTCGAAGGCATCGAGATTGCGGAGCGTCTCGGGGAAGCGGACGCGGATATCGATTTCCTCGTCGGCGTCATCCGGGCGGTATTCGCCGATCTTGATGCCATTGGTGACGAGCTGAACCGCGTTGCCGACCGAGGTGATGTCGGCGCCGAAACGGCCGGCCTGACCCCGGTCGACCCGCAGCACCCAGTCGATGCCGGGCAGGGGACGGCTGTCTTCCTGATCGATCAGGCCCGGCATGGCTTCCAGCTGGTTGCGGATGCGGTCGGCGGTTTCGGGCAGGGCGAAGGGGTTATTGGCGGCCAGTTCGATCTGGATCGCCTTGCCGACCGGCGGGCCGACGTCGGGCAGGCGGGTTTCGACCGCGATGCCGGCGATCCGCCCCGCCGTCTCGCGGATCTCGCCCAGGATCTCGGCCGATTTGCGGCGCTGGTTCCAGGGGGTGAATTCGACCGTGATGTTGCCGATGGTGTCGGGCGCCGCGTCGGTGCCGGCCGGCGGCGCGCCCACCGTCGTATTGGCGATTTCGATGCCGTCGATGCGGAGGACGATGTGTTCGACCTCGCGCATCAGGGCATCGCGCTCGTGAATCGACAGATTGCCCCGGGCGTGGACGAGGACGATCGCCCGCTCGGGCTCGACCTCGGGGAAGAACTGCACGCCCTTGCCTTCCATCGCGTAGATCGCCTGCAGCGCGACGAGAAGACCGATGCAGCCGAGCAGGATCTTGCCCGGGTGGCGCAGGGCCTTTTCCAGGGAGCGGGAATACCAGCCGGTGAAACCGGGCAGGGTGCGGACGTCGCCGCGTTCGGTCACGGCGATGAAATGCTCGGTCCTGGCATCGGTCGCGCCCGGCTTGCCGAAGATGGCGCCGAGGACGGGAATGAACATCAGCGCGATCAGGATCGAGCCCATCAGGGTGACGATCAGCGTCAGCGGGATATAGGACATGAACTTGCCGGTGATGCCCGGCCAGAACAGCAGCGGCACGAAGACGATGGCGGTCGTCGTCGTCGTCGTGATCACCGGCCAGGCCATGCGCTTGGCGGCGATGGCATAGGCGTCGCGCCGGTCCATGCCCTCGGTCATCTTGCGGTCGGCGTATTCGACGACGATCACGCCGCCGTCGACCACCATGCCGACGACGAGGATCATCGAGAACATGACGAGCATGTTGAGGGTGACGCCCATCGCCGCCAGCAGCACGAGACCCAGCAGGAAGGAGCCCGGAATGGTCAGCGAGACGAGCCCGGCCGAGCGCCCGCCGAGCGAGCCGACGACGACGACCATGACCAGGAAAACGGCGATCAGCACCGAGTTCTGCAGGTCGAGCAGCATGTTGTCGATTTCCTTCGACGCATCCTGCGCGTAATCGATCTGCACGTTCGGCGGCAATTCGGCCTTGGCGTATTCGACGATGGCCTTCACCTTGGCCACGGTCTCGATGATGTTGCGGCCCGCGCGCTTCTTCACCTCGAGGGTGAGAGACGGCTTGCCGTTCACCCGGGCGAAGGTTTCCGGGTCCTTGAAGGTGCGGCGGATCTCGGTGATGTCGCGCAGGGTGACGACACCATCGCCCGAGACCTTGATGGGCAGGGACAGCACGTCTTCCGCCGTCTCGAACAGGCCAGGCACCTTGATCGAGAAGCGCCCGGCGCCGGTATCGAGCGCGCCGGCGGCGACCAGCCGGTTGTTCATGCTGACGATCTGGATCAGTTCCGACTGGCTGATCCGATAGGATTCCAGCTTCAGCGGATCGACCACGATTTCCAGCAATTCATCGCGCTTGCCGGTGATGTCGGCCGACAATACGTCGGGCAGAGCCTCGAAGGCGTCTTCCAGCTTGCGGGCGATGGTCAGCAGCGTGCGCTCCGGCACATCGCCCGAGAGGGAGACGAGCAGGATGGGGAAGAGCGAGATGCTGACCTGGGTGACGATCGGCTCCTCGGTATCGGCGGGGAGCTTGGGCTTGGCCTGGTCGACCTTCTCGCGCACGTCGGCCAGCGCCTTGTCGCCGTTGAAGCCGGCATCGAATTCAAGGAGGACATAGGCATAGCCTTCGCCCGCCTCCGAACTCATCTCCTTGATCCCCTCGATCGAGCGAAGCTCCTTCTCCATGGGCTTCAGCAGGAGCCGCTCGCCATCCTCGGGCGAGATGCCCTCATGGATCATGTTGACGTAGATATAGGGGATCTCCGCGTCCGGCTGGGCCTCGCGCGGGATGGTCAGATAGGTCGAGAGCCCCGCGACGCTGAGCAGCACCAGGAAGCTGAGAACCGTGCGCGGATAGCGCAGGCACCAGTCGATCAGCGCGTTCACGAGTTGCCACCTTCGCCCCGGGTCACGTCGACCTTCTGGCCCGGCAGCACGAAGTCCTGGCCCACGATGATGACATCGGCCTTGTCCGGCAGGCCGGTGACGAAGACACCCCGCTCGTCGCTGCCGACGATGGTGACCGGCAGGAAGCGCACGATGGTATCGGCGTCGACGATCTTGAGGCCGATGGTGCCCGCGCTGTCGAGGCTGAGGATCGCCGGAGACAGGTGATGGGCGGGCACCGGCGGCGTCGGCACATGCGCCTCGGTGGTGATGCCGGCCTTCAGCGCGCCGTCGGCATTGGCGACCTCGATCTCGACGCGGAAGGTGCGGGTGTCGGGATCGGCCTTGGTGGCGACGAAGCGGACCTTGCCGGTCACCTCCTGGCCGGTGATCAGCCGCGCCCTTGCATCGGCGCCGACGCGGATGCCGGCGATCTCGCGCTCGGCGACCTGGCCGACGATCAGCATCGGATCGGCGTCGACGATGGTCGCGCAGGCCTGGGGGCCGCCGGGGTTCAGCACGTCGCCGATCTCGGCCGTCGTATCCTCGATCACGCCATCGAAGGGCGCCTTGATCTCGATGTCGCTGAGTTCCTGCGTCATCCGGCTCAGCTTGGCCCTCGCGGCGTCGAGCTGGGCACGGGCTTCGGCCAGGCGGTTGGTGGTGCCGTAGCCGGCGCCCTTCAGCTGGGAGGCGGCGTTATATTCCATCTCGCGCTGGCGCAATTCGGCCTCGGCCTCGGTCAGGGCGGCCTGGCGATCGCGCAGGGACAGGCGGCAGATGACGTCCCCGGCTTTCACCACGGCGCCGCGGCGCACCAGGATCTCGCTGACCGAGCCGGTGGTTTCCGCCTTGAGATCGACGCTGCGCACCGCTTCCGTCCGGCCGCGCACGGTGATCGAGCCGGTGTGCTCGGCGGCGGTCGAGGCGCTGACCCGGACCCGGGGCAGGACCGTCGGCGTGCTGTCCGCGCGATCCGCCGGCGGCGGGGTCGTGCTTTCGGCCTTGCCCGACAGGGCGCCCGAAGCGATCCAGACCGCCATCAAGGCGGTCATCGCGGTGGCGATGACATAGGATTTACGCATGACATTCCCCCCGTCAGTCCCGGCCGGCGGGCGCGAGCGCCGCGCCATCCGGGCTGATCATGTTCCGATGGTGTTCCATGAAGGCGATCGACGCCAGCAGCCGGGCCCGGCCGAGACCGATCGCGAACTGGAGATTGGCCATCTGGCTGCCCGGATCCGCGCTCGTGGCCTCGAGCCGGGCCAGGGCGTCGCGGTGCTCCGCCAGATGCTGGTCGATATAGGTCTGCACGGTCGCGTCCGGCAGCAGATGGGCGAAGATCATCGCCATGGAGAATTCCGAGCGCACGCGGTCCGGCTGGATGCCGGCGGTCAGGCTGGCGATGAAATGCGCGCGGCCGCGGGGCGTGATCGCATAGACCTTCTTGTCCGGGCGGCCGTGCTGTTCCTCTTCCCGCGAGACGACGAGGTCTTCCTCGGCGAGGCGGGTCAGCGCCGGATAGATCGAGCCGAAGGACGCGTCGAAGACGCCGTTGAAGGTGCCATCCTCGAACAGCTTCTTGATCTCGTAACCCGTGGCCTCGCCAAAGGTCAGCAGGCCGAGGCAGACAGTCTTGATATCCATGCCGTTTCCGGTTGTGCCGCCGCGCCGATTTCCATGATTTTATATCGAACCGATATATTCACGACCGATACATGCCGGATCGGCCCGTTCGGCGTCAATCGCCCTTATTGCAATGCGCAGGGAGATATGCGTTGAATTATTGTGTGCAATTCGTCGATTGCATGGCTGAAAACACCCTCCCGGGGCGGGGGTTACGCCCCGAAGGCAAGACTTCGTGCCGTTGAACCCCAAATTTGATTTGAATGTGGGGCAAACGCCGCATATCGTTCGAGTGCTCCCCAAAGCGCAGGTCACCAAGTATCGGTGGTGCCGGCAAAGGAATCTGTGCGTCGCGGGGTGCGTCCGACAAAGCATTTGCGTCGCCGGGGTCGAGCGGCGCGTCTCTCAAGGTCTCATCCAGTGCCGAACAACGTCAAAGCGCGTGTCAAGTGGTTCAACAGCATGAAGGGCTTCGGTTTCGTTGCCCCGATCGATGGTTCCCCTGACGCCTTTCTTCATGTCTCCGTCCTCAGCTCCGCGGGCTATGGCGATCTTCCGGACGGAGCGGAACTCACCGTTGACATCGGCGAAGGTCCCCGCGGACCGCAGGTCCAGCGCCTGATCGATGTCGTTGGCGTCGAGCCCGGCTCGGCCCCTCCGCATCGCGCGCCCTTCGGCGACCGTGGCGGCTTTGGCGATCGTGATCGTGGCGGTTTCGGCGGCCGTGATCGCGGTGGCTTCGGCGGCGACCGCGGTGGCTTCGGC
>NZ_JBAQRT010000363.1:0-3799 GCF_049306435.1 Zavarzinia sp. | reverse complement strand
GCCCTCGCGCCGATAGGCCGCCCGATGCTCATCCGTCCACGCCACAAATCACCTCCGTCAAGCCGACGGATTCGGTGAATCACACAACCCTGCCGGGCGCAATAGGCTTTTGGGTCAGGCTCTAAGTGTGCGTAGCTTCAATAAGCGCATCGAGGAACTCGGCTTCCCTCTTGGCTTTGTCCTGTCGCTGCCAGTTCTTCAAGGCAATAAAAGCGATGATCGCTGTAGCAACGGGAGCAAGTGCTTTGATGACCTCAAGCCAGTTGATGTTCGTGATCGCATCAACGGCCCACGCAAGCGTGTCGCACATCAACTCCCCCATTGAAATGGCGGGCAGCGCCCGATGAAGATGAGAACTATGAAATCGTCATAACCCTTTGATGATTATGAAGATACTTGGTGTTGTGCGGTTATCGGCGGGTTTCGGCGGCATTTGGGTGGCTAACGGCGGCCATTTCGGGCGTTTAGCAGGGTATTTCCGTTTTGTCCTCCGATTGCCGACATGCAGTTGCTCTTTGGATCTGTCGCTTCCTCCGATCTGCTCGGCTCATCGATCAAACGACGGAAACTGGGACGAAGCCGCCGCTCGCGAGTGCGACCGTGAAGTGCAGCCGCTATATTTGATCGACCCTAGACGAGCGCCCCTCAGAAGGTGGTGATAGCTGCAAGCGTCGTCCGCCATCGCGACATCAGTGCGCCGACCGACGTTCCCGACGCTGCGTAAATCGAGTCAAGAGTTGCGATGTAGTAGTGCTTTGCCAAGCGCCGCGCACCAGGCTGAAAATTTCCGGCGCGAGCGATGGCGAATGTGCCAGTTGAAAAAAGTCCGCGATAAGTGGTGTTGCGAATTCCCCAGCGTGAGTTGGTAGACGCTTCGAAAATACGACACTCGCCGATGCCCTGCGGCGCCGTGATTAAGGCAAGGTCGAACATCCGTGCGAGAGTCTGGCGCGTTTCGTCGAGCACGCCGTCCCCTGTCTTGTCCTTGCACTCGATGGCAGCAACAGGGAGCCCGTGCGGATAGCCACCACCGTTGAACCTAAGCTGCTCAGCGATTTCCGCCGGGATTACCGAAACATCGCACTCGTGCCGCGCATCGCTGCGTCCTTTCCATTGCAGGCTACCGTGGATCTCGAGCCGGGTGCCATGCACATTGTGCTCGAGATGGACGAAGCAAGGACCTGACGGATTGCTCGGGCGCAACTGGCTCGGACCTCCCGGCAAGTCGAAAGGCTGGCCAGCGGAGAGCGGGGAGCCATCGCCGCGTCGTAACTCGACCGTCCAGTGACCGGTCCGTCTCGCTTCCATGGCAATCTTTACGAGCAGCCATGCTTCGAGCGCTTTACCATCGCCACTGGGCACAGCGGTCGGTCCGTGCGCCGCGCGAAACGCGCGTAGCATATTGCGCAATTCGGTCTCGGCGGTGGAACTGAGCGCCATCAGACGATCGCCCCGGGTGTTGCGATCCGGGCCAATAGTTCGTCGAGCTTGTCGGCAACGTCGCTCTGGCCAATGTCGTCGCGACCGAGCGGAAAATTGGGATTGTCGTCGCGGGCCGTGGCCAGTCGGTCGGTGCCTTCGACGGGGTCGACGAATCTGATGCGGATCGGTTTTCCCTTCCCAAGTTCACCCAGCATGCGCTCTGCTTCCGCAAGCGCCTTTGCCGGTGCGACGAGGCGGCGGTGCAGAATTTGCATGGCTGCAGGGAGCTGATCCTCAGGCGCGACCGGCTCTCGCGCATCGTAATCGGCCTTCTCGGTATCGAGCGCCTCTTCATCAAGTTCGCGTTGGTCTCGCCCCTGGCTGATTTCGACCATGAGATCGCCAGCAAGTACACCGAACCCTTCCTCGTTGAGGATGCGAATAATTGTCATGACATCTTCGTTAATGGCCATAATGTCTCCTGCCGATGTTATGACAGAGGTGGTACCACTTGGCGAGATCTCGTTGATTGCAGCCCTGCAAAAGCCTCATCGCGAGCACCCGATACGAAGAGCATCATTATGCGCTATCCGTAGAAGCCTCTCATGTCAGCCGTCAGACATGCTCTACTGTCAAATTTCAGAACGGCTGTGTCTGGTATCGTCACTGTTAGCGCCGTACAACAGACTTTTGAGGCGCAAAGCTTACTGGCCGCTTAGGGACACCCCATTGGCAGCTTCTATCGAAAGCTACCGGACTGCCAGCTTGAGGCATGGAAATATCGGGCAATAGCGTGGAATCGGCGGTTGGCTATACCGCATGGTGGTGTGCGATGATCGGCGGCGATATCGGGTCATAGAGGGAAATCGGCGGGGTTGGCGGATGGGGTGGGATTCGAACCCACGGTGAGTTGCCCCACGGCGGTTTTCAAGACCGCTGCCTTAAACCACTCGGCCACCCATCCTCGGGCGCCCTTTTAGCCTTCTGCGGGGTTTTGGCGCAACCGCTTCATGCGAGGCCGAAGAAGGGCGCGAGGTCGGGCAGGGGGCCGTCGTCGGCAAAGGCGAGGATGCCGGCGCAGAGGCGGCCGGCGAGGGCGCGGCCGAGGCCGCCGTGGGCCATCAGCATCTGCGCCTTGTCGATCATCACTTCGCGGCTGAGGGGGGATTCCGGATCGCCGAGGGCGTGGGCGCGGCGGGCGGTGAGGGTCTCGCCGTCGGCAAGGGTCACGGTGACGGCGCTGCCCCAGGCGGCGGGATAGGCGGCGGTGAAATCGGGCGTGGCGGCGAGGGTCGTGCGGGCGCGGAGGGGTGCCAAGCGGTCTCGCGCCGCTGCCTCGAAACTGGCGAAATCGACCTGGCCGTCTTCAATCGCGGCGGCGACGCAGTGGTGGAGGGAGAATTTCGCCTCGTAAGGCGTCTCGGGCGCCGGGCGGTCGCAGACGTCGAGGGCGGCGGGGTAAGCCTCCACCGCTAGCCCTACGATGGCGCGGCCGGCGATCCGGCCGTGCAGCTCGAGGGCGGCGTCGATGGCGGGGTGGGTGTGGCGGCACGAGGGCCAGGGCTTGATCGAAGTCTGCGTCAGGGCCCAGGGGCCGGCGGGATCGGCGAGGACGTTTTCGGGCTGCGCATCCGGGCAGGCGGCGCGGAAGAAGCCCTTGTCCCCTTCGAGAATGGCGGGCGGGCCGGAGAAGCCCCGGGCGGCCAGATCGGCGGCGAGCAGCCCGGCGGAGGCGGCATGGCCGGCGTGCAGATGTTTGGTCATCGCCCCCGTCGCCATGAATTGCCACAGGCCCGACGACTGGCTGCCGGCATTGCCGAAGGCGTCCACCAGCGCGGGCGCGGAGAGGCCGAGCAGTTTGCCGGCGGCGGCGGCCGCGCCATAGGGGCCGCAGGTCGCCGTGTTGTGCCAGATCCGGTAATGGGCGGCGCCGACCGCGAGGCCCACCCGGCAGGCGGCCTCGAAGCCCCAGAGCACGGCGTCGAGGAAGGCATGGCCGCCGACCTCCAGCCGGCTGCCGAGGGCAAGGGCGGCGGGCACGACGACACAGCCCGGATGCACCACGGAGCCCCGGTGCAGGTCGTCGACCTCGAGAATATGGGTGAGGGCGCCCATGACGAAGGCGCGGCCGGCGGTATCGCGCGGCTCCGCCCCCGCCCACTCGGTCAGGATGCGGCCGGGTGCCGTCCGGCGCCCGCCGATGGCGTTGGCGATGGCATCGAGCGTGAAGAGGGCGGCGGCCGCGCGGTCGTCGGCGCTGATCGGCCGGCGCCGCAGCAGGGCGGCGAGCCCTTGGGTCAGGGTCGCGCTTTCGGGGAGGTCGTCGGTCATGGTCATCGGCGGAAGAATGGCCCCGGGGCCTTAGCTGTGGCAAACA
>NZ_JBAQRT010000362.1:0-3996 GCF_049306435.1 Zavarzinia sp. | reverse complement strand
CGGCCCATCTGCTGGTCGCGGCGCCCATCCGCGATACCGCCGGCATCACCATCGGCGCGACGGTCATCGCCCTGTCGACCGCGCGGCTCGACCGGATGCTGGCCGATTATCTGCTTTACGGCGCGGGCGCGGCCAGCCTTGTCTTCGCCTTCGGCGTCGCCGCCGCCGGCCTGTTCGCGGGCCGTATCGCCCGCCCCGTCGCCGCCATGACCAGGGCGGCGCAAGAGATCGACGGCCGCCGCTTCGCCCCCGCCAGCCTCGACGCGCTGGCAAGGCAGGGCGACGAATTGGGCACCCTCGCCCGGGTGTTTCAGCACATGGCGATCGAGGTGCAGGCGCGCGAGGAACACCTCGAGGCCCTCGTCCGGGCGCGGACCCTCGAACTCGAACAGAAGAACGAATTGCTGGAAGCATCGCAGCGCCGGGTCGAGGCGGAACTGGACGCGGCGCGTTCCCTGCAGGCGGCGATCCTGCCCCAGGCCCTGCCCGTCCACCCGTCCTATGCCGGCAAGGCGACCATGGTGCCGGCCAGGGAATTGGGCGGCGATTTCTATGATTTCTTCGCCATCGACGAGCGCCACCTCGGCATCGTCATCGCCGATGTCTCGGGCAAGGGCGTGCCGGCCGCCTTCTTCATGGCGATCTCGCGCACCGTGCTGCAGTCGAGCGCGCGGGAAAACCCTTCGCCCGGGGCCTGCCTCGCCGCGGCCAACACATTGCTGTGCGCGCAGAACCCGATGGATCTCTTCGTCACCACCTTCTACGGCATCCTCGACACAGAGACGGGCGAATTCGCCTATGCCAATGGCGGCCACAACCCGCCGCTGGTCATCCGCCGGGCGGATGGTGCCGTCACCGATCTGCCGCGCACCGCGGGCATGGCGCTCGGCGTGATGCCCGACATTCCCTATGCCGAGAAGCGCCTTCAACTCGATCCGGGCGACACGCTCTTCCTCTATACCGACGGCATATCGGAAGCGATGGATCGCGGCGGCCACGAATTCACCGAGGCCCGCCTGCGCGATGCCTTGAAGGACGCGCGGACGGAAGCCGTCGATATCGTGATTTCGGGTGTGACGGCGGCGGTCGAGCGATTCGTCGACGGGGCCGAACAATCGGACGACATCACCTGTCTGGTCGTCCGCTATATCGGCCCGCCGCCGCGTCTCGCCGCCGTGTCCTGATCAGAAGCGGGCCAGCGCCTCGGCCCGGCTGGGCGCGACGTCGAGAATGCCGAGAAAGCCCGAAATCTCGAACACGTCGCGAATATGAGGCTGCAATCCGGCGAGAACGAAACGGCCGCCCGCCTGTTTCAGCCGTTTGGCGACCACGAGGACGACGCGCAGCCCCGCGCTCGAAATATAGTCCAGCCGGGTGAAATCCAGCACGAAACCGCCCGCGCCGACGCGGGTGATCAGCTCGGCCTCGACAGCCGGGGAATTGGTGCTGTCCAGCCGCCCCTGAAGGCTGGCGACGATCGCCTGTTCCACCGTCTCGAAGGTAATGCTCATTGAACTCCAGCCTTTGCCTGTTTCGGTCGGCACCAGAATGTATCCATCGTGGTAAAAAATTAGCACAATAATGGATACAATACGAAAGAGCCGAGGGTACGCCCCCGGCGACCTTCTGCGGGAGTATGGCATGGTGCGTGAAGGCGGGCGACAGTGTGGGACAGGGGGGAACGGCGGCGCTCGGGACGTGCGGGCCGATCCATGACCCTGATCCGTCTGCCCCCGTCCCGGCCGCGCCGCCGACCGCAGGAATTATCGGTCGCCGCCGATGAAAGCGCCCCCCTGTCGACCCTGCTGCCCCTTGGCCTGCAACACGCGGCCATGGCGCTCGGCCTGTCCGCCTATGTCCTGGCCCTGGCCAAGGGCGCCCATTTCGGGGTCGAGGAGACGCGGACCCTGCTCGCCGTCTCGATCATCACCATGGCGCTGGGCACCGGGCTGCAGGCCTGGGGCGGACGTCTCGGCTCCGGCGCGCTGATCGTCCATATTCCGGGTCCGCTGTTGGTCACCCAGGCGGCACCGATCCTGTCGGTGACGGGGCCGGGCGGCATGACGGTGCTTTCCGTCGCCTGCGCCCTGGTCGCGCTGCTGGTCGCGCCGCTGACCACGCGCCTGCGGGGCCTGTTTCCGCCCATCGTCGCCGGCCTCGTCGTGCTGATCGGCGGCATTTCACTGATTCAGAGCGCCATCACCCACGCCGCTGGCCTTGACGCCGCCATGGCGCCGGACGGCGACAGCCTCGCCATCGCGGCGGTCACCCTTGGCCTGATCATCGGCCTGTCGATCTGGGGCAGCCGGCGCCTGAAGCTCTTTTCCCTGCTGATCGGCATCCTGGGCGGCGTGGTGACGGCCCTGCTGCTCGGCCGTCTGTCCGGGGGCGAGGCGCTGGCCAGCGTCCCCGTTGTCGCCCTGCCCGCCATTGTCGCGCCGGTGTTCGACGTGCCGGTCGGCGCGCTGATCGCCGTCGCCTTCGTCGCGCTCCTGGTACAGATCGACGCGATCGGCAGTTTCATCCTGATGGACCGGATGGACGACGCCGACTGGCGCCGGCCCGACATGAAGCAGGCCGGGCGCGGCATCCTGGCCGCCGGCATCGGCGATTTCCTCGGCGGCCTTCTGGGCGGCATGGCGACCGCGACATCCTCGGCCAATATCGGGCTGTGCCACGCCAGCCGGGCCACCACCCGCTATGCCGGGCTGGTCGCCGCCGGCCTGCTGCTGGTGATCGCCTTCCTGCCGCAGGTCACCATGGCGCTGACCCTGATCCCGACGCCGGTCATCGGCGCGATCGAGCTTTATTCCGCCGCCTTCCTGATCGCGGCCGGCGTCGATCTGGTCGCCTCGCGCCAGCTCGACACGCGGGGCGTGTTCATCATCGGCCTGTCGCTGGTCTGCGGCATTTCGGTCCTGCTGATGCCGGGCATCGCCGCCCAGGCGCCGCCGTCCCTGCACCATCTGGTGGGCAGCGGCTTCATCGTCACCGGCGCCCTCGCGATCACGCTCAATCAATTGTTCCGCCTTGGCATCCGCCAGTCGGAAACCCGGGCGATTTCGCCTTCCGGCCCGGCCGTCAGCCATCAGGTCACCGATTTCATCGAACGCATGGGCGGCACCTGGGCCGCCCGGCGCGATATCGTCCGCCGCGCCGCCCAGGCCGCGGTCGAGGCGGTGGAAGCGATCGCCGCAGCCGGCTGCGGCCGCCGGGTGACCGCGATCGGCGGCCGTTTCGACGAGCTGAATTTCGATATCGACCTCTGGCACGACGGCCCGCCCCTGCCCCTTTCCGGCGCGGCGGCGCCCGATCTCGCCAACATCCTCGACGGGGCTGACGATGAAGCCATCGACACCGCCATCGCCAATGTCTCGAACGTGCTCGTCCAGCGTCTGGCCGACCGGTTGAAATGCGGCAGCGACCCGGCCGGCGGCCGGTCGTTCATGCGCCTGCATTTCGACCATTGAGCCCGCGCCCGGCAGCCAGAAGGAAACTCAAGTGACCCTGCTGATCGACCGGAACACCTGGAGGCCTGCCTTGGACCGTGAGGACATGGGGCGCAGCTATGACGCCTATTTCTCGTCCGGCGTCTATCTGTCCCGCTATCCACGGCCGAACCGGCGCACCCTGCGACTGTTGGCCGGCCTGTTGCCGGCGGGCGGCCGCCTGCTCGATTATGGCGCCGGCGAGGGGCGCTATTGCTTCAGCCTGGCGCGCAGTCATGAAGCGGCGGTGACCGCCGTCGACATCAGCGCCGTCGCCCGCCAGCATCTCGGTGCCGTCGCCGGGCATCTGGGACTGTCCGGGCAGGTCGAGGTTTGCGACGCCGACGACGCGACCTACCGTCAGGCCCTCGCGCGCGGGGGCTTCGATATCGTCCTGCTGGGCTTCGGCGTGCTGGGCCATGTCGCCGGGCGGCAGCGGCGGATCGCGCTTCTGGCCGAATTGCGTTCGGCGCTGGCGCCCGGCGGGCGGCTGGTGCTCGGCCTGCCC
>NZ_JBAQRT010000360.1:0-2681 GCF_049306435.1 Zavarzinia sp. | reverse complement strand
GCGCCCTGTCCTGGACCGAGCCCGCGAGCATCGCCCCCTTCGCCGCCGACAGCCCCTTCGCCGGCCTCGTCCCCAGCCCCGACGTGAAAGTCTTCCGTCAGGTCCTGGCCGAGCCTTCGCTGGACCTCGATGCCCGCACCTGGGCGCGGCTGACCGATGGCACACCCCTGATCACCGGGGCGCGGCGGGGTGCCGGCCTCCTCGTCCTCGTCCATACCTCGGCCAATTCCGACTGGTCGAGCCTCGCGCTCTCCGGCCTCTTCGTCGACCTCCTGCGCCGGATCACTGGCCTTGCCGAGGGCGAGGGCGGCGCCATCGAGGGCAACCGCGCCCTGCCGCCCCTCGCCAGTCTGGACGGCTTCGGCCATCTGGGCGGCGCCGCGCAGGGCGCCGGCCCCATCGCCGCCGACAAGATCGCCGAAACCCCGGCAGGGCCGCAGAGCCCGCCCGGCTTCTATGGTGATCCCTCTGCCCGTCAGGCCCTGAACCTGTCGCCCGACCTCGACGCGCTGGCGCCGCTGCCCGACATGGCCGGGGTCACCGTCGCCTTGCCGGAAGTCGCGCCGGCGCTCGCCCTAGGCCCCTGGCTGATTCTGGCCGCCCTGGCCCTGCTCGCCCTCGACATCCTCGTCGCGCTGCGCCTGTCCGGCCGGCTGGTGCCGACCGCCCTCGGCGCCCTCGCGCTGATGCTGGCCCAGCCGATCGAGCGGGCGCGGGCGATCGAGCCGGCGGAGGCCGCCGCCGATATCCATCTCGCCTATGTCGTCACCGGCGATGCCGCGACCGACGAGATGAGCGAGGCTGGCCTGCGCGGCCTCTCCGCCGCCCTCGCCCAGCGCACCTCGGTCGAGCCGGGGGCGCCGGTCGGCCTCGACCTCGCCACCGACGAGCTTGCGCTGTTTCCGGTGATCTACTGGCCGATGGTGGCCGGTTTCGATCCGGGGCCGGAGGCGATGGCGCGGCTGGACGGTTTCATCAAGGCCGGCGGCGTCGTCCTGTTCGATACCCGCGATGTCGCGCAAGGCACCGGCGCCCTGCCCGGCGGCGCCGGCTCGGCCGGAGACGAGACCCTGCGCCAGGTCCTGTCGCGCCTCGACGTGCCGCCGCTGGTGCCCGTGCCGGCCGACCATGTGCTGACCAAATCCTTCTACCTGCTGCAGAATTTCCCCGGCCGCTACGAGGGCGGGCAGGTCTGGGTCGAGGCCAATGCTTCCCCCGCCAATGACGGGGTCTCGGGCTATGTCGTCGGGCCGAACGACTGGGCCGCCGCCTGGGCCGCCGACGACCAGGGCCGCCCCCTCGCCGCGCTGGAGCCGGGCGGCAGCCGGCAGCGCGAGATGGCGCTGCGCTTCGGCATCAACCTCGTGCTCTATGCCCTGACCGGCAATTACAAGGCCGATCAGGTCCATGTCCCCGCCCTTCTCGAAAGGCTGGGGCAATGAGCATCGGCATCGACGCCTCGCCCCTCCTGCCCCTGTGGCTGATCGCGGCCGCCGCCCTGCTGCTGCTGGTCCCCATGGGTCTCGCGCTGTGGCGGCGCGGCCGGGGCGCCGTTCTGCGCCTGTTCCTCGGCCTTGCCCTGCTCGCCGTGCTGATCAACCCGATCGCCAGCGAGGAGAAGCGCCGCGGCCTCGACGATATCCTGCTGCTCGCGGTCGATCGCTCGCCCAGCCAGCAATTGGGCACCCGCCCGGCCGAGACCGATGCCGCCCTCGCAAGCCTTCGCCAGAAGCTCGCCCGCCTGCAGGGCATCGAGCTGCGGGAGGTGAGCGTGGGCGCCGATCCCGCCGGCACGCTGCTGATGGGCGCGGTCGGCCAGGCCCTCGCCGATATTCCGCGCGACCGCCTCGCCGGGGTCATCGCCCTGTCCGACGGCCGCGCCGCCGATGCCGAGACGCCGCCGCCGGGGCTTGAAGCACCCTTCCACCTGCTGGCGACCGGAAAGCCGGGGGAGCGCGACCGCCGCGTCACCATCCTCGAGGCGCCGTCCTATGCCGTCATCGACAAGGAGGTGTCCATCCGCCTGCGCGTCGATGACGCCGAAGCGGGCGAGCGCATCGCCGGCATCCCCGCCCGCGTCACCATCGCCGCCGACGGCCGCCCGCCGGTAACCCGCGAGGTGCCGGTGGGCACGCCGGTGACGATCGAAGTTACCCCCAAGAAGCGCGGCCCCAATATCTTCGAGATCGCCGTCGCCCCCGGCCCGGCCGAACTGACCCCGGCCAACAACACCGCCATCGTCTCGATCAACGGCATCCGCGACCGCTTGCGCGTTCTCCTCGTCTCGGGCGAGCCGCATATGGGCGAGCGGGCCTGGCGCAACATCCTGAAGTCCGATCCGTCCGTCGACCTCGTCCATTTCACCATCCTGCGCCCGCCCCAGAAGCAGGACGCGACGCCGGTGAACGAGCTGTCGCTGATCGCCTTCCCGACCCGCGAGCTGTTCGAGGAGCGGCTGTCGGACTTCGACCTCGTCATCTTCGACCGCTACCGCCAGCGCGGCATCCTGCCGTCCAATTATCTCGGCAATGTCGTCGACTATGTGCAGAACGGCGGCGCCCTGATGATCGCCGCCAGCCCCGACGCGGACGAGCCCTTGAGCCTCTTCGCCGGCATCCTGTCGGACGTGCTGCCGGCCCGGCCGCGCGGCCCCGATGTCAGCGCGGCGTTCCGGCCCGCGC
>NZ_JBAQRT010000359.1:0-2252 GCF_049306435.1 Zavarzinia sp. | reverse complement strand
GGGCCCCGGCGATCGCCGCGTGTTCCACCACCGGCAGGGCATAGCGGCGGGCCGGCGCGACCAGCAGGCTGCGCACCTGGCGCGCCTGCTGGATGACGGCCCGCAGGTCGTTGCCCGCCAGCTGGGTGCCGTCGCCGAGGGTCAGCACCGTGCCCTCGAGGCCGACGTCGATCAGATTGTCTTCCAGCGCCCGCTCGTCCTTGAGATAGACCTCCGACGAGCCGCGCTTGATCTTGTAGAGCGGCGGCTGCGCGATATAGAGATAACCCTTCTCGATCAGCTCCGGCATCTGCCGGTAGAAGAAGGTGAGCAGCAGGGTGCGGATATGGGCGCCGTCCACGTCCGCGTCGGTCATGATGATGACGCGGTGGTAGCGCGCCTTCTCGATGTTGAAATCGTCGCGCCCGATGCCGGTGCCGAGAGCGGTGATCAGCGTGCCGATTTCCTGGCTCGACAGCATCTTGTCGAACCTGGCGCGTTCCACGTTCAGGATCTTGCCGCGCAGGGGCAGCACGGCCTGATTGGCACGGTTGCGTCCCTGCTTGGCCGAACCGCCCGCCGAGTCACCCTCGACGATGAAGAGTTCGGATTTCGCCGGATCGCGTTCCTGGCAGTCGGCCAGCTTGCCGGGCAGGTTCGAGACGTCGTAGGCGCCTTTCCGACGCGTCATCTCACGCGCTTTGCGCGCCGCTTCCCGCGCCGCCGCCGCCTCGCAGACCTTGGAGACGAGGATGCGGGCCGGGCCCGGATGTTCCTCGAACCATTGCTGCAGCTTCTCGTTGATCAGCCCCTCGACCGCCGGGCGGACTTCGGAGGAGACCAGCTTGTCCTTGGTCTGGCTGGAGAATTTCGGGTCCGGCACCTTGACCGAGAGCACGCAGGTCAGGCCCTCGCGCGCGTCGTCGCCGGTCAGGGTGACCTTCTCCTTCTTGGCGAGACCGCTTTCGTTGGCGTAACCGTTGACGGTTCGCGTCAGTGCGCCGCGGAAGCCGGCCAGATGGGTGCCGCCGTCGCGCTGTGGGATGTTGTTGGTGAAGCAGAGGACGTTCTCGTGATAGCTGTCGTTCCACTGCATGGCGACATCGACGATGATGCCGTCCTTCTCGCCCCGGATCACGATCGGGGTATCGACCAGCGGCTTCTTGTTACGGTCGAGGTAACGCACGAAAGCCTCGACCCCGCCTTCGTAATAGAGGTCGGCGACGCGCGGCTCGACGCCGCGGCGATCCTCGAGCACGACGCGGACGCCCGAATTCAGGAAGGCGAGTTCGCGCAGCCGGTGCTCCAGCGTGTCGTAATCGAAGACGACCTGGGTGAAGGTTTCGGTCGAGGGCAGGAAGGTGACCTGGGTGCCCGACTTGTCGACGACATCGCCGACGATGGCGAGCGGGGCCTCCGGCACGCCATGGCGGAAGCGCATGTAATGCTCCTTGCCGCCGCGCCAGACCCGAAGGTCGAGCCAGGCCGAGAGCGCGTTGACGACCGAGACGCCGACGCCGTGCAGCCCGCCCGAAACCTTGTAGGTATCCTGGTTGAATTTCCCGCCGGCGTGCAGCTGGGTCATGATCACTTCGGCGGCGGAGACGCCTTCGCCCTCGTGGATCTGGGTCGGGATGCCGCGGCCGTTGTCCTCGACCGTGCAGGAGCCGTCGGCGTTGAGCACCACGAGCACCCGGTCGCAATAACCGGCCAGCGCCTCGTCGATCGCGTTGTCGACGACTTCGTAAACCATGTGGTGCAAGCCCGAGCCGTCGTCGGTGTCGCCGATATACATGCCCGGGCGCTTGCGCACCGCGTCCAGCCCTTTCAGCACCTGGATCGCGTCGGCGCCATAATGGGCGGCGCCTTCGGCGGTATCGCGGCGGTGGGACTCGTTGGTGGTCATGTCATTACCCTCGGGATCACGAAGCCGCGACGGCCTGGCCGTCGCGGACATCGAAGAATTGGCCACGGTCTTCAAGGCCGTGAAACAGCGACCGTTCGGTTCCGGTCAGGAAGGCCTGCAGGCCCCGCCCGGAAATCAGGTCGTAAAGCATCTGGCGCCGGCCCGGATCGATATGGGCCGCCACCTCGTCGAGCAGCAGGATCGGCGCCCGCCCTTCCGCCATGGCGACCAGCGCGCCCTGCGCCAGCACGATGGAGATGAGCAGCGCCTTCTGCTCCCCGGTCGAACAATGGGACGCCGGCAGATCCTTGGCGACATGCCGCGCGGTCATGTCGCCGCGATGAGGGCCGGTGCCCTGGACGCCGGC
>NZ_JBAQRT010000358.1:0-11914 GCF_049306435.1 Zavarzinia sp. | reverse complement strand
GCGCTGGTCGCCGCGCGCGGGTTGCGGCTGGGGACGGGCATCGCGGGGCGGGGCTTCGCCCTTCCGCATGGTCAGCGAGATGCGCTTTCGCTTCGCGTCGACCTCGAGCACCTTCACCTTGACGACGTCGCCGGCCTTCACCACTTCCGCCGGGTCCTTGATGAAACGGTCGGCCAGCTGGCTGACGTGGACGAGGCCGTCCTGGTGGACACCGATGTCGACGAAGGCGCCGAAGTTGGCGACATTGGTCACCGTGCCTTCGAGGATCATGCCCGGCTTCAGGTCGGAGATTTCCTCGACCCCTTCGGCGAAACTGGCCGTCTTGAACCCCGGGCGCGGATCGCGGCCGGGCTTTTCCAGTTCGGACAAGATGTCCTTCACCGTCGGCAGGCCGAAGCGGTCGTCGACGAAATCCGCCGGATCGAGGGATTTCAGCAGTTTCGCGTCGCCCATCAGGCTGCGCAGGTCGCGGCCGCAGGCGGCGACGATGCGCTTGGCGACACCGTAAGCCTCCGGGTGGACCGAGGAAGCGTCGAGCGGCTCCGCCCCGTTCGGAATGCGCAGGAAGCCGGCGCATTGCTCGAAGGTGCGGGGGCCGAGGCGGGCGACCGAGAGCAGGTCCTTGCGGCTGGCGAAGGGACCATTGGCATTGCGATGGGCGATCACCGCTTCCGCCAGCGAGGCGCCTAGGCCCGAGACCCTGGCGAGCAGCGAGGCGGAGGCGGTGTTGAGGTCGACGCCGACCGCGTTCACCGCATCCTCGACCACCGCATCGAGCGAGCGGGCCAGGCGATGCTGGTCGACATCGTGCTGATACTGGCCGACGCCGATCGACTTCGGGTCGATCTTCACGAGTTCCGCCAGCGGGTCCTGCAGGCGCCGGGCGATGGAGACCGCGCCGCGCAAGGAGACATCGAGATCGGGGAATTCGGCCGAGGCCAGCGCCGAGGCGGAATAGACCGAAGCGCCGGCTTCCGAGACGACGACCTTGATCGGCTTGCTGTCGCCCGGCAGGTCGCCGATCAACTCGGCCGCCAGCTTGTCGGTCTCGCGGCTGGCGGTGCCATTGCCGATGGCGATCAACTCGACCTTGTGCTTCAGGATCAGGTGGCCGAGGGTCGCCTGGGCGCCGCGCACATCGTTCTTCGGCTGGAATGGATAGACCGTCGCCGTCTCCAGCACCTTGCCGGTGCCATCCACCACCGCGACCTTGACGCCGGTGCGGATGCCGGGATCGAGGCCCATGGTGGCACGGGAGCCGGCGGGGGCCGCCAGCAGCAAGTCCTTGAGGTTGCGGGCGAAGACGTGGATCGCCTCCTCCTCCGCGCGCTCGCGCATCTCGTTCATCAGGTCGATCGACAGATGCAGCGACAGTTTCACCCGCCAGCACCAGCGCGCGACATCGGCCAGCCATTTGTCGCCGGGCAGGCTGCCGCGCGGGTCGATGCCGAAGGCGCCCATGATGCGCAGCTCGACCGGTTTCCACGGGCCTTCCGCTTCCGTGTCGATCTCGATATCGACCGACAGGACTTCTTCGTTCCGGCCGCGCAGCATGGCGAGGGCACGGTGACCGGCGACCTTGCCCCAGGGCTCGGCATGGTCGAAATAGTCGCTGAACTTGGCGCCGGCCTCGGCCTTGCCCTCGACGAGGCGGGCATGGACGATGGCCTTGTCCTTCATGTAGCCGCGCAGATTGCCGACCAGATCGGCGTTTTCCGCCATCTTCTCGACGATGATGTCGCGAGCGCCATCGAGGGCGGCCTTGATGTCGGCGACTTCCTCGGTCAGATAGGCCGCCGCCAGCTCCTGCGGCACCAGGGCATGGTCGGCCAGGATCGCGTCGGCCAAGGGGCCGAGGCCCCTCTCCCGGGCGATTTCCGCCTTGGTGCGGCGCTTGGTCTTGAACGGCAGGTAGAGGTCTTCGAGTTCCGCCTTGGTCGCGGCGGCCTCGATCTTCGCTTCAAGCTCGTCGGTCAGCTTGCCCTGGGTGCGGATCGAGTCGAGCACGCTGGCGCGGCGCTGGGCGAGTTCACGAAGGTAGGACAGGCGCTCTTCGAGGGTGCGGAGCTGGGCATCGTCGAGACCGCCGGTCGCTTCCTTGCGGTAGCGGGCGACGAAAGGCACCGTCGCCCCGCCGTCCAGCAATTCGACCGCGGCATTCACCTGTTCGGGCGTCGCCTTGATCTCGGCGGCGATGGTGCGTGCGATGCGGATGCTCTCGTTGGCCATGAAGTCTGCCCGGATTCGTTTCAGGGCGGCGACCATAGGCCAAAGCAGGCGGCGGGGAAATAGCCCTGCCCTCAAACGAAAAGGGCCGCGCCGGTCACCCGGCGCGGCCCCGATCTGCGGGCGCTTGGCGCGGCTTAGTGCGCCATGCCCTTCACGATTTCCTCGACCATCTTCTTGGCGTCGCCGAAGAGCATCATGGTGTTGTCGCGGAAGAACAGCTCGTTCTCGACGCCGGCATAGCCGGACGACATGCCGCGCTTCACGAAGAGCACCGTCTTGGCCTTGTCCACCTCGAGGATGGGCATGCCGTAGATCGGCGAGGCCTTGTCGGTCTTGGCCGCCGGGTTGGTCACGTCGTTGGCGCCGATGACGAAGGCGACGTCCGACTGCGGGAAGGCCGAGTTGATGTCTTCAAGCTCGAACACTTCGTCGTAGGGGACATTGGCTTCGGCCAGCAGCACGTTCATGTGACCGGGCATCCGACCCGCCACCGGGTGGATGGCGTAGGAGACCTTGACGCCTTCGGCCTTCAGGAGATCGGCCATTTCACGCAGCGCGTGCTGGGCCTGGGACACCGCCATGCCGTAGCCGGGGACGATGACCACGGAACCCGCGTTCTTCATGATGAAGGCCGCATCGTCGGCCGAGCCCTGCTTGACCGGACGGGTTTCCTTCTGGCCCGCGCCCGCGGCGGCGGCACCCGCGTCGGCACCGAAGCCGCCGAGGATGACGCTGATGAAGGAGCGGTTCATGCCCTTGCACATGATGTAGGACAGGATCGCGCCCGACGAACCCACGAGCGAACCCGTGATGATCAGCGCCGTGTTCTGCAGCGTGAAGCCGATGCCCGCCGCCGCCCAGCCGGAATAGCTGTTCAGCATGGACACGACCACCGGCATGTCGGCGCCGCCGATCGGAATGATCAGGGTGATGCCGACGATGAAGGACAGCGCGGTCAGGGCCCAGAACGCCCAGGTCGCCTCGCCCTTCGAGAGGATGAGGATCACCAGGAGGGCGACGATCGCGATGGCGATGGCGCCGTTCAGCAGGTGACGACCCGGCAGCAGGATCGAGGCGCCCGACATGTTGCCGTTCAGCTTGGCGAAGGCGATGATCGAGCCCGAGAAGGTGATGGCGCCGATGGCGACGCCAAGGCCCATCTCGATCAGCGAACCGGTCTTGATGCCGCCTTCCGGCAGGGTGATCCCATAGGATTCCGGCACGTAATAGGCGGCGGCGGCGACCAGCACCGCGGCCATGCCGACGAGGCTGTGGAACGCGGCGACGAGCTGCGGCATCGAGGTCATGGCGACGCGCTTGGCGATCACCGCGCCGATGCCGCCACCGATCGCCAGCGCGACGACGATCATGCCGATCGTCAGCGCGTCGATGTTCGGCAGCACCTGATGGGACAGCAGGGTGGTCACGACCGCGATGGTCATGCCGATCATGCCGTAACGATTACCCGAGCGCGAGGTGGCGGGCGACGACAGGCCCCGCAGCGCGAGAATGAACAGTACCCCGGAGACGAGATACAGGAGAGAAGCGAGATTGGCGTTCATTGACGTCTGGTCCTCACTTCTTGTCTTTTTTCTTGTACATGGCGAGCATTCGGCTCGTGACCATGAACCCGCCGAAAATATTCACCGAAGCGAAAATCACGGCGACGAAACCGAAGATCTTGGAAGCCCAGGACGCGGACCCCAGGGCCGGCACCGCGACGGCGATCAGCGCGCCGACGATGATGACCGAGGAAATGGCGTTGGTGACGGCCATCAGCGGCGTGTGCAGGGCGGGCGTCACGCTCCAGACCACGTAATAGCCGACGAAGACGGCCAGAACGAAGATCGAGAGCAGGGAAATGAAATGATCCATCAGGTCACCTCTTCTCTCAGGCCGCGACGAAGGCGGGATGAACCACGGCACCACCCTTGGTCAAGATGGAGGCCTTGATGATCTCGTCTTCCCAGTCGATGGCGAGCTGCTTGGTCTCCTTGGAGACCAGCGGGGTGATGAAATTCAGCAGGTTCTTCGCGAAGAGCTGCGAGGCATCGACGCAGATCCGGCTCGGCAGATTGATGATGCCGACGATCTTCACGCCGTTGTCCGTCACCACCGTCTCGCCCGGCTTCGACAGGGGGCAGTTGCCGCCCTGCTCGACCGCGAGATCGACGATGACCGAGCCCGGCTTCATGGTCGCGACCATCTCCGCCGTCACCAGCACCGGCGCGGGCCGGCCCGGGATCAGGGCGGTGGTGATCACCATGTCCTGCTTCTTGATGGTGTCCGCGATCAGGGTCGCCTGCTTCGCCTGATACTCCTTGGACATTTCCTTGGCGTAACCACCGGCGGTCTGGGCGTTCTTGAACTCGTCGTCCATCACGGCGACGAAAGTGCCGCCGAGGGATTCGACCTGTTCCTTGGTCGCCGGGCGCACGTCGGTCGCCGAGACGATGGCGCCGAGGCGCTTCGCCGTCGCGATGGCCTGCAGGCCGGCGACGCCGACACCCATGATGAGGGCGCGGGCCGGCGCGACGGTGCCCGCCGCGGTCATCATCATCGGGATGGCGCGGGCATATTCCGCCGCCGCCTCGATCACCGCGCGGTAACCCGCGAGGTTGGCCTGCGACGACAGGATGTCCATCGACTGCGCACGGGTGATGCGCGGCACGAATTCCATGGCGAAGGCATCGATGCCGGCATCGGCATAGGCCTTCACGCTGTCACGGTCGGCGTAAGGGTTGAGACCGGCGATCAGCACGGCGCCGCGCTTGAAATGCGGAATCTCGTCCGGCATCGGGCGCTGAATGTGAAAGACGACATCGGCCCCGGCGATCGTGGAGGCGGCATCCGGCGCGATCTTCGCACCGGCGGCCTCGAAGGCCGCATCGGTGATCGCGGACGCGAGACCGGCCCCGGTCTCGATCACGATCTCGGCACCGAGCGCGGTCAGCTTCTTGACGGATTCAGGAGAAGCAGCGACGCGCTTCTCGTTCGGCCGCCTTTCCTTTGGAATGGCAATCCTCATCTGGCCCCCAGACTTGAGCATTTATGAAAAGGTGAAAGGGCGCGGCGCCGGATCCTGATCGGCCGGCGCGCGCCCGTTCGGAATCAAACCAGGAAGATCGCCATGAGCACCAGCAGGACGATCATGCTGATGATCGACCATTTGGTCAGGCTCATGAACAGCGAGTAGGTCTTCCGATGTTCGGTGATGTCCATGGACATAGGTCTATTCCCGAGCTCCCCGGCGATCCGATTGAAGGCGCAACCCAAAAATCAGCGCCGAGTGCAGATCCGAAGTTTCCGATTTCTTGTTTGCCGGGCGCAGCCGCCGGAATCCTCCGCCAACCCCACCAGACCCTTTGTTAGGCGCGCACTATTGCAAAAGGGACCATGGCAAACAAGCACTGTCTCGCTGCGTAGCAAAAGACCGGGCGGGCGCCTATTGCCAAAAGGAACCACACGGGGGGAAATCGGCCTCAGCCGCCGGCTTCGCGCTCGATTTCCAGCAGTTTCCGCTTCCTGGCCGTGCCCCAGCGATAGCCGGTGAGCGAGCCGTCGGCCCCCACCGCGCGGTGGCAGGGCACCAGGATCGAAACGGGATTGGCGCCGCAGGCCCGGCCCACCGCCCGCGCCGCCCCGGGCTTGCCGATCGCCGCGGCCAGGGCGCCATAGGTCCTGGTCTCGCCGACGGGGATCGCGCGCAGCGCCTGCCAGACCGAAATCTCGAAGGCCGTGCCCCGCAGGTCGAGGGCAAGGGCACCGCCGGCATGGGGCTCCGCCGCCCGGGCGCGCACGGCGTCGAGCAGCGGGGCGAGACGCGCCTGGTCCCGGCTGATGCGGGCGCGGGGGAAGCGATGGACGAGATCGGCCGCCAGGATCTCCTCGTCCTCGCCCATGAACAGGGCGGCGATGCCCTGTTCGGTCGCCGCGATCAGGGTCAGGCCGAAGACGGTCTCGACCGTCGCCCACCACAGATCGAAATCCCCGGCCTTCAGCTTCGCGGGTGTCGTGCCCGTCGCCTGTTTCACCGCGCGGTAGGCATCCGAGACCGCGCCGAAACCCGCCTCGTAGAGCGCGCCGGCGACATCATCGCCCTGGGCGAGGGCGGCGACGAGCCGGCCCTGCTTGCAGCCGGCGCCATAGTCGCGCGGCGACATGCCCGCCAGGCGCTTGAACAGGCGTTGAAAATGGAACGGGGAGAGATGCACCGCCTCGGCCAGGGCATGAAGCGTCGGCGCGGCTTCCCCCGCTTCGAGCGCGTCACGGATCAAGGCGCAGGCTTTCTCGACCGCAGCCTGCGCGCGCGTCGCCGCCGCCCCCGCCGGCTGGTCCGGGCAGCAGCGCTTGCAGGGCCGGAAGCCGGCGGCAAGACCCGAGGCCAGATCGGCGAAGAAGCGGACATTCTCCCGCCGGGGCATCCGCGACGGGCAACCGGGCCGGCAGATCACCCCCGTCGTCGCCACGCCGTAATAGAAGTCGGGGCCATCATCCGCCGCGCCGGACAGGCGCTGCCAGCAGGCATCAAGGTCGAGTTCAGGTCTGGCGGTCATGGCGTCTCTCCGGGTCACGGCGGGAGAATGGCGCGGAGGAAGGGCTTACGCTGCCCCGATCTTGCGCTGCAATTCGGCCCACCTCACCCCCCGCCCTCTCCCCCGCGAGCGGGCGGAGAGGGGGCTTCTTCTCCCTCTCCGCCCTTCAGGGAGGGAGAGGGCCGGGGTGAGGTGGGTGCTCTCAAGCAAAAGCCGAAGGCACTTCCGAGAAGCGCAGGGCTTCGCCGATGGCGGGGCCGGTGACTTCGCCGTCCTGCATGACGACATGGCCACGGATGATGGTCGCCATCGGCCAGCCGGTGACGGTATCGCCCTCGAACGGGCTCCAGCCGCAGCGCGAGGCCAGCCAGTCCGCCGTGATCTCGCGCGTCGCGGCGAGATCGACCAGCGTCAGGTCGGCGTCGTAACCGACGGCGATCCGGCCCTTGGCGGCGAGGCCGAAGATGCGCTGTGCCCCCGAGGAGGTGAGGTCCACCACCCGCTCCAGCGTCAACGCCCCCTTGGCGGCATGATCGAGCAGCAGGGGCAGCAGGGTCTGCACCCCCGGCATGCCCGAGGGGCTGTTCGGATAGGGCTTGGCCTTTTCCTCGGCGGTATGGGGCGCATGATCGGAGCCGATGACATCGACGATGCCGGCCCGGACCGCGTCCCACAGGCCGGCGCGGTGATGGTCCTCGCGAATGGGCGGATTCATCTGGGCGTAGGTGCCGAGGCGGCGGTAAGCCTCGGGCGCGGCCAGGGTCAGGTGCTGGGGCGTGGTCTCCACCGTCACCAGATCCTTGTGCTGGCCGAGGAATGCCATTTCCTCGGCCGTCGTCACGTGAAGGATGTGGATGCGCCGGCCGTGGCGCCGCGCGATGGCGACGGCGCGTTTCGTCGCCATCAGGGCGGAGACCGGATCGCGCCAGTTGCAGTGATCGGCGACATCGCCCGAATCGGCGATGGCACGCCGCTCCTTCAGGCGGGCCTCGTCCTCGGCGTGGATGGCGATGCGGCGGCGGCCGGTGGTCAGGACCTTTTCCAGCCCCTCGTCCTCGGCGACCAGCAGCGAGCCGGTGGAGGCGCCCATGAAGACCTTGATCCCGGCGCAGCCCGGCATGGCTTCCATGGCGGCGAGCGCGCCCATGTTGTCCTCGGTCGCGCCGGCATAGAAGGCGTGGTCGCAGAACATGCGGTGACGGGCGCGGTGCAGCTTGTCGTCGAGATCGTCGGGCGTCGTCGTCGAGGGTTTGGTGTTCGGCATCTCGAACACGGCGGTGACGCCGCCCATGACCGCGGCGAGCGAGCCCGAAGCGAGGTCTTCCTTGTGCTCGAGGCCCGGCTCGCGGAAATGGACCTGGGTGTCGATCACGCCGGGCAGGACGTGCAGGCCGGTGGCGTCGACGCGGCGGCCGGCATCGGCCCGCGACAGGTCGCCGATGGCGGCGATGCGGCCGGCGATCACGCCGACATCCGCGAGGCCGCGACCGTTCTGGTTGACGACCGTGCCGCCCGAGACGACGAGATCGAAAGTCTGAGCCATGCTGTGAAATTCCTGAAACCGGCCGGTCCGTTGACCGGCACACGAGGGCCGTGCCATCTCTGGTGCCGGATCGAGAGGCACCGAGATGCATATCCTGAACGTCATGCTGGGCAAGAAGGCGGGCGGTGTCGAACAGGCGGCGCTAGACTACCACCGCGCGCTGACCGGGCAAGGCCATCGGGTGACCAATGTCACCCGCCCGGGCGCATGGGCCGATGCGCGGCTGGACGCATGGGGCGCCGCGCGCCTGTCCCTGCCCCATGTCGCCGAATGGGACCCCATTGCCGCCTTCCGCCTGCGCCGCATGATGGCTCGCCTCGCGCCGGACGCGGTGATCGCCCATTCCAACCGCGCCCTCGGCCTTTGCCTCGCCGCGTCGCGCGGGCGCTGGCCGGTGATCGCCGTCACCCATAACTACAGCATCCGCCGGGTGGTGAAGGCCGATGCGGTTCTGTGTATCACCGAGGACCTCCGCGCCAGGGTGGTCGCCCTTGGCGTTGCCCCGGACCGGGTCTTCCACATCCCGAACATGGTCGAGATCGAGGTGCCGGTGCATGGCCCCGACGCGCATCGGCCGCCGGTGATCGGCGCTCTGGGCCGATTCGTCGAGAAAAAGGGCTTCGATTGCTATATCGATGCCCTGGGCCTCCTGCGCCGGCGCGGCATCGATTTTCGCGCCATCCTCGGCGGCAAGGGCGAGTTGGGCGAGGCACTGCACGCCCGCGCCGTCGCCGCCGGTCTCGGCGATCTTCTCGCCTTCCCCGGCTGGATCGAGGATCGCGACGCCTTTTATGCCGGCATCGACCTGTTCTGCCTGCCGTCGCGGCACGAGCCCTTCGGCATCGTCGCCATCGAGGCTTTCGCCCATGGCGTCGCCCTGGTCTCGACTGCCAGCGAGGGCCCGCGCGAGATCGTCGACGGCGAGAACGGCGTGCTGGTGCCGATCGACGACGCACCCGCCCTCGCCGACGCGATCGCCGCGCTTCTGGCCGACGATGCCCGCAGACAGAAAATCGCCGCGGCCGGAAGGGCCGCGGCGATCGAGTGCTATTCGATGGAAGCGGGCGGGCGACGCCTGAGCGACGCCCTGCGGCGGATCATTCCGCCGCCGCGACCCCCGGGAACTTGTAGTCCTTGAAGTCGTCGCGCAGGCGGGTCTTCAGCAGCTTGCCGGTCGCGGTATGCGGCAGCTCGTCGACGAAGACGACATCGTCCGGCATCCACCATTTGGCGATCTTGCCGGTGAGGAAACCCATCATCTCGTCCTTGGTGATGTCCTTGCCGGCCTTCTTGACCACGATCAGCAGCGGCCGCTCGTCCCACTTCGGGTGAACGACACCGATGACGGCGGCTTCCGCCACGCTGGGATGACCAACGGCGGCGTTTTCGAGGTCGATCGACGAGATCCATTCGCCGCCCGACTTGATCACGTCCTTGGCCCGGTCGGTGATCTGCATGAAGCCCTCGGGATCGAGGGTGGCGACGTCGCCAGTATCGAAGTAGCCGTCCTTGTCGAGGATATTGCCGCCGTCACCCTTGAGATAGGCGCCGGCGATCCAGGGCCCGCGCACCATCAGGTGGCCGAAGGCGACACCGTCGCGCGGCAGCTCGTTGCCGTGATCGTCGGTGATCTTCATGTCGACGCAGAAGACGGCGCGGCCCTGCTTGCACTGGATGTCGAGGCGCTTCTCGATCGGCAGCTTGTCCATGCCGGCCTTCAGCGAGCCGAGGGTGCCGAGCGGGCTCATTTCCGTCATGCCCCAGGCATGGCAGACCGAGACGCCATATTTGGTCTCGAAGGTCTCGATCATCGAGCGCGGCGCGGCCGAGCCGCCGATCACCACCCGCTTCAGGGTGGAGAGACCGCGGTTCTCGTCCTTTTCGAGATGCTGGAGCAGCATGAGCCAGACCGTCGGCACGGCCGCCGTCATGGTCACGCCTTCGCTTTCCAGCAGCTCGTAAATGCTGGCGCCGTCCATGGCGGCGCCCGGCATCACGATCTTGGCACCGGCCATGGGCGCGCCGTAAGGGATCGACCAGGCATTGGCATGGAACATCGGCACGACCGGCAGCACCGCGTCGGACGAGCGCATCCCGAGCGCATCGGCGTTATTCGCGACCATCGAATGCAGCGCGGTCGAGCGGTGGGAATAAAGCACGCCCTTGGGATTGCCCGTGGTGCCCGAGGTGTAGCAGAGCGACGAAGCGGTATTCTCGTCGAACTCCGGCCAGGTGAAATCGTCCGAGGCTTCCTCGACGATGTCTTCATAGCACAGGGCATCGGGGATCGAGGTCGCGGGCATATGCGCCCGGTCGGTCATGATCACGAAATGCTTCACGTTGCCGAGGCGCGGCAACAGCTTCTCGACCAGCGGCACGAAGGTCAGATCGATGAAGAGAACCTTGTCCTCGGCATGATTGACGATATAGGCGATCTGTTCCGGGAACAGGCGCGGGTTGATCGTGTGGCAGACCATGCCCTGGCCCGAAATGCCGTACCAGAGTTCGAGGTGGCGATAGGTGTTCCAGGCCAGCGTGCCGACGACATCGCCGAAACCGACACCGAGGCGGCCCTTGAGGACATTGGCGAGCTTGCGCGCGCGGCGCTCGCAATCGGCATAGGTGTAACGATGGATCGGACCCTCGACCGTGCGCGTCACGATCTCCCGGTCCTTGTGGTAAACGGCGGCAAACGTCAGGAACGACGAAATCAGGAGCGGCCTGTCCTGCATCAATCCAAGCATACTCTCCCCCATCTGTTGTTGTGTTTGAAGGTGGCTCCGACCAGCACTTAAGGTCTGCCGGTCCCTTCGTCAACCTGCCCGAATTCGGGGGGCTTCGCCTTGTCGATTTTCAACGCATCCGGGATTTCAGACGGATGATCTCACCATCCAGCGCGAACTCGCCCCAGCCCCGGTGATGCAGCGTCGGCGCGGCGCGCAGCGCCGGGTTGATCCAGCCGTGCACCGCCTCGAGAACGAAGAGGTTGAAACGCTCGACCAGGCTGTCGTCGATCACCCGGCACTCGATATTGGTGATGCAATCGGCCAGCAGGGGCGCCGCCACCAGCTTGGCCGGCTTGGTTTCCAGATGGAAGCGGGCGAATTTGTCGACATCACGGCCCGAGCAATTGCCGATCTCGACCACCCGCTCCGCCATCGAGGCGGGCGGCACGGCGATCACGCATTCCCCGGTCTCGCGCAACGCGGTGAAACTGTGGTCGGCGCCGCTGACGATGCAGGCGATGCGCGGGGGCTCGAACTCGACCATCATGTGCCAGGACATGGTCATGACATTGGCTTTGCCGTCCCGCGCCGTCACCAGCAGGGCGACGGGGCCGGGTTCGAGCATCTGATAGACATGGGCCATGGGCAGGGTCTTCACGGTGGTCTCCTCGATGGCGGCGCGGCCCCGCCATCCTGGCGCGCTCAGGCCGCCGCGGCCTTGACCCAGGTCAGGAAACGGCGAAGCGCCTCCCCCTTCGCCCGGCCCTTGTGCTGGACCAGCCAATGGCCGTCCGGGGCCGGCACCGACAGGGGATAGGGCTGCGCCAGCCGGCCGGCCGCCAGATCATCGAGCACGAAATGCCGGGCGGCCAGGGCGACGC
>NZ_JBAQRT010000357.1:0-6791 GCF_049306435.1 Zavarzinia sp. | reverse complement strand
GGTCAGCACGCCGCGCTGGCCTTCGCCGCCCTCGCGGACATTGCCCCAGCCGGTCAGCACCGGCTTGCCGTCGATGACGAGGACATGCTCGAGCGACGGAATTTCGAGGGCGTGCAGCAGCATCTGCGCCATCAGCCGCTCGCCGCCATCGCTCGATGCCGCGAGACCGTCGGCCTTGCGGCGGATGTCGCCGGTCAGCGCGGCCAGGCGATCCTCGACCGCCGCGCGCTCCCCCTCCGGCAGATCGACGAGGCGGCGCGGCATGGCTTCGCCCGGGGCATACCAGTCGATCTGGCCCCGGCCGGGATCGAAATTCGGCTCGGCCAGCAGGGCGGCATGATCGGCCGAGAGGTTGCGCCGCAGATATTGCGCGATCTGGTCGAAGGCCAGGGTAACCGGCTGGCCGCCCGCGCCGAGGGCGTGGACATCGGTCGACCGGGTGGAGGCGACGAGCTGGCTGGTCATGACGGCGCGTTACTTCGACGGCGTCGCGGGCGTGGCCGCGCCGCCGCCCTGCCCGCCGCTCGCGCCCTGCCCGCCACTTACGCCCTGAGCAGGGGCGGCGGCTTCGGTCGGCGGATTGGCCGGCACGCAGCGGCCCGACAATACGGTCACGCCGACGTTCTGGCTCTTCAGGAAGGCGATCAGCTTCGCGCTGGCGAGTGCGTAATTCACCCGCACCGCCTGCGACGCATCGACCATCTGGAAGGTGTTCACCCCGACAACCCGGCCGCAGCGGTCGACCAGCGGCCCGCCGGAATTGCCGCGCGAAATGCCAGCGGTGTGGACGACGACGGGAACCCCGCCGTCGAGGTCCTGCATCACCGAAACCTCGCCGCTGGTCACCGCCATTTCCGGCACGGCCGAGGCATCGCCCTGTACGATCAGGCGGCGAAAGGACTGATCCCCCGCCATGACGATGCCGGGAAAGCCCGCGGCGACGACATGATCGAGCTTGGCGAGCGTGGTGGTCACCGCCAGCGGCTGGATGGTCGCCGGCACGCCGTCGACTTTCAGGAGGGCGAAATCGACCTCGCCGGGATCGGTCGCATTGGTCGAGGCGACGAGGGTCGCGGTCCTGGCCCCGCCCAGCGGCTTGGAGGTGACGAAGATATCCCCCGCCCCGGCGACGACATGGGCGTTGGTGACGACAAAGCCCGGGGCGACGAAGAAGCCCGAGCCCATGCCGACACCTTCCGCTCGGGGTGACAGCACCAGGACCACCGCGCCCTCGACGAGATCGAGCAGATTACCCTCGAACGCCCGGCCGCCTTCCGGCGTCGGCACGGCCTCGGCCGGTGGCGCGGTACTTTCGGGCGGGGCCGGCAGGCCGCCGAAGGGATTGTCGACGGTGCAGACATCGCCTTCGAGGATCTTCTTCGCCTCGGCGATGCGCTTCTCCAGCGCCTCGTTGGCCTTCTTCTGCAGGGCGATCTCTTCCCGCGTACGCGCCTCGTCGATCAGGCTGGCCCGGCCTTCGAGCCCGTCCAGCTTGTGGGCGAGCAGCGCCCAGCCCAGCCAGGCGCCAAGGGCGAGAAACACCAGCGCGACGACGAGCCCGGCCGGAATCAGCCACCAGGGCTTGCCCCGGCGGGGCTCGGCGGACGGGGAGGGCGATTGAGGCATGGACATGAAGGGCGATCCCGACTTCGGCAGGTGCGACGGTGGCAGACGCGCCGTCCCCCACCATCGCACCGCATCGATGCGCTGGACAGGCACTTGAGCGGCGACGCTAACAAACCGCCTGCCCCGTGCCAATGTCGAGGATCACAACCCCCGAGAGGCCCCGTCAGTTCCAGTGACCCTCGATCCAGATCCAGCCGTTGCGCCGCTCGGCCCAGTGGCCGGGAATCCAATGATGTTCGGGATGGCGCACGAAGATCACCCGGCCGGGCACCCAGATCCAGATCCCGGCGCGCAGCGCCCAATGCCCGGGTTCCCAGATCTCGTGGTCCTGAATGGCCGGCGCCACCTCGACCCGGGCCGGCGGCGGTTCTTCATAGATGATGATGTCCCGGGCCTGGGCCGCACCGGCGGCACCGAACAGGCCGAGTCCGAGAATCAGCGCTGCTGCAGCTGCTCGCTTCGACATGATGGTTTTCTCCGGCGGAAGGGTTCCGCTGTTCCTGAAACGGCGGAATCGCGGGCTTTCCTGTGCTGCCCGCGGGCCTTCCCTGCCCCCGATGTTCCCTCTATGATCCCGGCCATGTTTACCGAAGCCCCCCTCGACTGCGGCCGCGCCGTCGTCCTGCCCGAATGGGTCGACTACAACGGCCATATGAACGTCGGCTATTACGTGCTGGCGATCGATCAGGCGCTCGACCGCAGTTTCGACCGGTTCGATTGCGGCAAGGCTTATGTCGAGCGGACCAACCGCTCGTTCTTCGTGCTGGAAACCCATGTCCGGTACCTGCGCGAGGTGACGACCGGCGCCCCCCTCGCCTTCAGCTTCCAGCTGATCGGCCATGACGCCAAGCGCCTGCATTATTTCATCGAGATGCGCCACGCCGAGGACGGCTTTCTCTCGGCGACCTCGGAACAGATCGCGCTCCATGTCGATCTCGGCACCCGCAAGACCGAGGTCATGCCGGATCATCTACAGGCCATGTTCGCCGAGATGGCCACCGCCCATGCCGCCCTGCCCGCGCCGGAAGGCCTTGGCCGGGTCATGGGTCTTGGCCGGAAAAGCTGATCCGATGGCCAGCGATCCCTTCGATCCCGCCGGCTGGGACGATCCCGGCCCGGCGGATGCACCGGATGTTCCGGCGCCGACGCCCTATTACCTCGAAGGCCTGAACCCGGAGCAGCGCGCCGCGGTCGAGGCGACGGACGGTCCCGTTCTCGTCCTCGCCGGCGCCGGCACGGGCAAGACCCGGGTGCTGACCACCCGGATCGCCCATCTCCTGCACCTCGGCAAGGCCTGGCCGGGGCAGATCCTCGCCGTCACCTTCACCAACAAGGCGGCGCGCGAGATGCAGGAGCGGGTCGCCGCCATCGTGCCCGGCGCGGCCGAGGGCATGAACTGGCTCGGCACCTTCCATTCGATCGCCGCGCGGATCCTGCGCCGGCACGCCGAACTCGTCGGCCTGCAGCCCAATTTCACCATTCTCGACGCCGACGACCAGCTGCGCCTGATGAAACAGCTGATCGCCGCCGAGGGGCTGGACGACAAGCGGTTCCCGGCCCGCAGCCTCGCCGTGCTGATCGACCGCTGGAAGAACCGCGCCCTCACCCCGGACCGGCTGGGCAGCGACGACGCCCATAGTTTCGCCGAGGGCAAGGGCAAGATCCTCTACACCGCCTATCAGGACCGGCTGAAGACCCTGAACGCCGCCGATTTCGGCGACCTTCTGCTGCATGTCATCACCATCTTCCAGAACCACCCGGACGTGCTGGCGGACTGGCAGCGGCGCTTCAAATACATCCTCGTCGACGAATATCAGGACACCAACGTCGCCCAGTATCTGTGGCTGCGCCTGCTGGCCCAGCGCTGGCGCAACCTGTGCTGCGTCGGCGACGACGACCAGTCGATCTATGGCTGGCGCGGCGCCGAGGTCGGCAACATCCTGAAGTTCGAGAGCGATTTCCCCGGTGCCAAGGTGATCCGGCTGGAGCGCAATTACCGCTCCACCGGCCATATCCTCGCCGCCGCCTCCGGCCTCATCGCCGCCAATCAGGGCCGTCTCGGCAAGACCCTGTGGACCGAGGACGAGGCGGGCGAGAAGGTCCGCGTCATCGGCTATTGGGACGGCGAGGAAGAGGCCCGCTCCACCGCCGACCTGATCGAGGGAATGCGCGGCCATGGCCGGCGCCTGTCGGACATGGCGATTCTCGTCCGCGCCGGCCACCAGACCCGCGCCTTCGAGGAGCGGTTCGTGGCGACCGGCCTGCCCTATCGCGTGATCGGCGGCCCCCGCTTCTACGAGCGGCAGGAAATCCGCGACGCCCTCGCCTATTTCCGCATCGTGGTCCAGCCGGAGGACGATCTCGCCTTCGAGCGGATCGTGAACGTGCCGAAGCGCGGCCTTGGCGATGCCACGATCCAGCAGCTTCACATTCTTGCCCGGGCGCGCGGCATCTCGCTGCATCACGCGGCGAGCGTGATCACCGAGACGGACGAACTAAAGCCCAAGGCGCGCACGGCGCTGCGCGACCTGATCGAGGGCTTCGCCCGCTGGCGCTCGGTCGGGCGCGACCTGCCCCATGCCGAACTGGCCGAGACCATCCTGGACGAAAGCGGTTACACCGCCATGTGGCAGGCCGACAAGTCGGCCGAGGCGCCGGGCCGGCTCGACAACCTCAAGGAATTGGTCGACGCCATCGCCGGCTTCGAATCCCTGCCCGCCTTCCTCGACCATGTCGCGCTTGTGATGGAGATCGAGCGGGGCGACGCCGGCCAGGACATGGTTACGCTGATGACCCTGCATGGCGCCAAGGGCCTGGAATTCCCCGTGGTCTTCCTGCCCGGCTGGGAGGAAGGCCTGTTCCCCAGCCAGCGCAGCCTCGACGAGAGCGGCCTCGCCGGTCTCGAGGAGGAGCGCCGCCTCGCCTATGTCGGCATCACCCGGGCGCGGGAGACGGCGATCATCAGCCATGCCGCCAACCGCCGCATCTATAACCAGTGGCAAAGCGCGATTCCGTCCCGCTTCATCGAAGAGATGCCGCGCGACCATGTCGAGACCGAGGCCAAGCCCGGCCTGTGGGGCGCCAACGCGGGAAGCTCCAGCCTCGGCACCTCGTTGCGCGAGGCCGATCTGTTCGGCGATCGCGGCACGCCTGGCCCCGGCTATCGCCGCGCGGCCGAGGCCAAGCCCGTGCGGGCCATCGATCTCAGCGCCGAGCGAGTCACCGTGACCGACAACACGGGCGAGGATTTCTCGACCGGCGAGCGCGTGTTCCACCAGAAATTCGGCTATGGCCGCATCGCCCGCATCGAGGGCAACAAGCTCGACATCAATTTCGACAAGGCGGGGGTCAAGAAAGTGATCGCCAGCTTCGTCTCCCGGGCGTAACCCCTGTTTTCCCTTCCGAGGCCCTGACATGAATCCTGGCGCCGGCCTGATCGAAGCCCATCTGACCCTGCCGCCGGAAGCGGTGCCCGCCTTCGAGCTGATGCTGTCCGACCTCGTCGTCGCGCTGACGACGATGACCCGCGACGATGGCGCGACCTGGACGCTGGAAGCCCTGCTCGGCCCCGATGGCGACAAGGAAGCACTGGCCGATGCCCTGGTCGAAGCCGCCACCATCGCCGGCATCGAACTGCCGCCGATCGAATGGCGCGTGCTGCCCGATGTCGACTGGGTGTCGGAGACTCAGAAGATCCTGAAGCCCCTCGACATCGGCCGGTTCTGGATCCACGGCCCGGAGGCGCCGGAAGTGCCGCCCGTCGCCGCCATTGCCCTGGAAATCGAGGCGGGCATGGCTTTCGGCACCGGCCGCCACGCGACGACGGCGGGCTGTGTCCTCGCGCTGGAGCGGCTGGCCCGCATCCGCCGTTTCCGCCGGGTCATCGATGTCGGCGCCGGCTCGGGCATCCTCGCCATGGTGGCCGCGAAGCTGATGCATCCGCCGGTGCTCTGGGCGACCGATGTCGATCCGGTCGCGGTCGAGACGGCACGCGACAACGCGGCGAAGAATGGCCTGCGCGCCGCGGCGCTGCACACGGTCGCCGATGGCGTGATCGAGCGGAAGGTCCAGGCCGCCGCGCCCTTCGATCTCGTGATCGCCAATATCCTGGCGGTGCCCCTGATGAAACTGGCGAAACAGATTTGCGATGTGGTCGCGCCCGGCGGCACCATCGTCCTGTCGGGACTTCTGGTGTCGCAGGAGACGATGGTGCTGTCGGCCTACCGCCAGCGCGGCTTCCACCTCGCCGCCCATATCCACAAAGAAAACTGGGCGACCCTGATCCTCACCCGCTAGGGAGAGGTCGAGGTCGCCCAGCTTCGGCGTCTCGTCACAATGTCTCGGCGCGCCGTCGGGCGCACCTGATGCCTCAAGCGGCGGTGCGGGCCGCGGCGTTTTCGTTCGCCACGTCCTTCAGCGCCTGTGCCTGCAACAGCACTTTGGCATCCCGCCGGACACGACCGGCGACGACGCCATCAATCTGACCGCGGTCGATGCCGATATCGGCAAGGAGGCGGTCGTCAAGAACAGACAATTCGGCACGGAGGCGCTGACGCGCCATGAAGACCTTCAGCGCCCCGACGAGCTTTCCCGGAACCTTGGCCACGATCATGACAATCTCCCACAGGAAAACACTCAACCCCACCAGCGGGACGATCCTGGCCGTGACCATGTCCGGGCCGCCGATGAAACCATAGGTGCTGCCGGGCCCATGCCCAACATGCGATCGGGACGCCTCGTAAGGAACGTAAGCCATGATGCTTCTCCTTCGGTTGGCGTTACCGTCATGGCAAGATATACGCGGCGGGCGGACTTTCCGGCAGGGGGGCGCCGGCAGGCGAGATATGCGTTCAACGCATTGGAAACAAATTATCGTCCCACTAAATGCATAGCTCTTCAGCAGTCGTACCGAATTTGTCGCCAAGAGGCCAAAAAATGAGCACTCCAGATCAGGTCCCCGCCCGCTTCCTCGACACCGGAGAGATGGCCGAACTGGAACGCCTGATGCCGGGCAAGCCCCTGGAATCGCTGGCCCTTCGCCTTGCCGGCGCGGCCGCCGGGACCGCCGGGCGGGGCGCCGACCTCTTGGCCGTGATCGACCCCGGCGCTTCCACCACCCTCGGGCCCCAGGTCGAAGGCGTGGTGAAGCGCCTGCGGCCCCGCCT
>NZ_JBAQRT010000356.1:0-5185 GCF_049306435.1 Zavarzinia sp. | reverse complement strand
CATCACAGCCGTCTACGATCCGAAGAACCTCGATGCGAACGGCAACCCCTCAGGTCTTGCATACGCCACCTACGAATACGATCCTGGCAACGGCAACCTGATAAAGGTCAACAAGCTCGAAGACGGCAACTTGTACCGGACGACGGAGTTCGTCTATGCCGATCCTGCAAGGCCGCACTTCATCACCTCGATCAAGGATCCCAGGGGTTTGACACCGCTTATCAGCGAGTACGACGACTCCGGCAGGCTTGTCGCCACTGTTGACGCTTTTGGGAACCGCGTTGCGCTGGCCCACGATGTCGCGGCCCGCACCGAGACCGTGTTCGACAGGAGCGGCAATCCGACGGTCCACCGTTATGACATCAGCGGCAACGTCACATCCACCACCGATGCGCTCGGGAACACCACCGCCCGCACCTACGACGCGTCCGGAAACGAACTGTCCGTCACCGATCCGCTGGGGAACACCACCCGCTATTCCTACGACGACAAGGGCAACCGCGCATCGGTCACCGACCCCCTCGGCAACAGGACGAAATACCAGTACGACGGCACCGGCAACCTGATATCGGTCACGGATCCGCTCGGCAGCACCACCGCCAACGCCTACGACGGCAGTGGAAACCTCGTGGCGACCGCCAATGCGCTGGGCCAGACCACGAACAGCACCTACGACCAGGCCGGAAACCTGAAATCCACTACCGACGCGCTGGGCAGGACGGTTGCCAACTTCAATTACGACGGCTCCGGCAACATGACCTCGACCACCGACATCAACGGGTTCACACGCGGCTTCGTCTACGACGCCAACGGCAACCAGACCGGCACCTCCTACGTATGGACAGATCCTTCCGGCAACGGCGGCACGACCACCGTCTCCACAAGCACCACCTACAACGCCGCCGGGCAGGTCGTAAGCTCCACCGATCCCCTCGGCAACAGTTCAAGCACCGTCTACAACGAGATCGGAAAGCCTTTCCAGACCACGGACATCCTAGGCAATACCACTACCACGGTCTATGACGACCGGGGCAACGTGATCGAGACACAGTATCCCGACGGTACGGTCAGCCGCACGGTCTACGACGTTGACGGCAGGGTCCTAGTCTCCGCCGACAGATGGAACGCCGGCACCCCTGCCGGCACTCCTGTCCCCGCTACCGTCACCTTCCCTACCGGCTCAAGATCTGTCTACGACATCATTGGCCGCGTAATCCGCACGGACCGTCTTGCGAATGTCGCAATCTCAATTGCGGTAAATGGTGCATCCAAGCGAAGCCAGTTAACATCCGCCGGCAATGCGGTTAGTTCTTCCTCTTCAGTTTACGACCGCGCTGGCCGTGTCATAGCATCCACCGACACCACAGGCGCAGTAACCCGCTACGAGTACGACATCGCTGGCAGGACAACCGCGGTCATTGACGCCCTCGGCAACAGGACGGAGCAGGAATACGACACCGCCGGCCGCCAGACGCTCGTCCGCGACGCCCTGGGCAGGACGACCTCCTTCGTCTACGATGCGCTGGGCAGAAGAGTCAGGACGAATTTCTCGGATGGCACATTCACCACCGTCACCTACAACGAACTCGGACAGAAAATAAAAGAGACCGACCAGTCCGGCATCACGAAGAATTATTCCTATGATAATGCTGGAAGACTCTCAGGTGTTGTTTTGCCTTCAGTCGCAGACCCTGAATCCGGTAATAATCCTGTAAATCCTGTCTATGCATATTCTTACGATACTTACGGTCGTCTTTCTTCGATCACTGATCCCAAAGGCCGCCAGACTGTATTTACTTACGATGCTTTGGGCCGTCAGCTCTCAAGGAAGTTGCCCATGGGCCAGACGGAATCTCAGCAGTATAATAACTTGGGCCAGCTCTACCTGAAGACAGACTTCAAAGGCCAGACAACGGAGTTCTCCTACGACAACTTCGGGCGCATCCAGTCGCAGATGAGTACAGGCGCGATACCAGTCACGATAAGCTATGACTACGACACGCTGGGTAGGTTGCACAAGGTCACCGATGCCAGGGGCGACACGGAGTATTCCTATGACTCCGAGGGTCGGATGACCCTTGTTCAAAGTCCCGAAGGGAGTTTGAATTATGAATATGATCAGGTAACGGGAAGAAAGACACGCACCTACACGGCGAACTCCGACGTGTCCTATGGCTACGACAGGCTCGGCAGGCTTGCCAGTGTCACGGTCACAAAGCGCAACGGAATTGCGCTGTCCTCACCCGAAGTGACCGCCTACAGCTATACCAAGGTCGGCAGCAGGGCGGCAATGGAACTGCCAAATGGCGTGCTGACGGAATACACCTACGACAATTTGAATAGATTGAAAAGCCTCTCCCACTATAACTCGGCGGATCAGCTACTCGCGGGCTTCACCTACACGCTGGCCCCGAACGGACGCAGGACAGGAGTCCATGAGGAACGTCTTGAGACCGGAAACGCCTACTCAAATACTGATATCTCCTTCACATACGACAGACTTAATCGTCTCACCCAGGAACAGTCTGTGTCGTCCGTGGCCGAGCTGAATTACTCCAATACCTATTCCTACGACCTAGTCGGTAACAGGCTTGAGAAAAGGAGCGCTGGCGTCTCGCCGGCAGTTATCTCTTACTCTTACAACGCCAACGACCAGCTCCTCACCGAGAACAATTCCCTCACCGGTCAAACCTCCTACGCCTACGACCCGAATGGCTCCCTGGTTTCCAAAACCAATGCAACTAATGGAACCAATGAAACTTTCTCCTACAACGCCCGCAACCAGCTTGCATCCGCAAACATCCAGCGTGTTGAAAATGGTCAAGCCGTGAACATCTCTTCGAGCTACGCATACAACCACGCTGGTATCCGAGTGAAGGCGGATTCGACCGTAAATGGCGTAGCTCAGAACCGGAACTTCCTGATTGATTCTCAAAATAATACAGGCTATGCGCAGATCCTCGAAGAATCCAATAACGGGTCGCTTGTTAAGTCATACGTGCTGGGCGATGACGTGATCTCGCAGTCGTCAGGTGCTGGTGTCAGGCATTTCCTCTACGATGGGCATGGAAGCACGAGACTTCTCACGGATAACTCCGGAGCAGTAACTTCGAGCTATAATTTTGACGCTTATGGAATCATGGTCGGAGGAAACCCGAACCTTGCGAACCCCGCCGAAACAGATATGTTGTACTCAGGGGAGCAGTTCGATGTCGAGTTGCAGATGCAGTACTTGAGGGCCAGGTACTACGATCAGAATACCGGGAGGTTCGCAAGCTTGGATCCGTTTGGAGGGAATAATTATGACCCGCAGAGTTTGCATAAGTATGCATATGCGCATGGGGATCCTGTGAATAACATAGATCCAGAGGGAAGAAGTATTGGAACTATGATTGATTTTGTTGCTGCGTCTTGTATGCAAATTACACTTCAAACTCTTAACTTGGTAGGCCGCATTGCACCTGCGGTTTATGTTTTATCAACAAGGTTGACTTATTGGTATTTGCTCAATGCAGCAAGAATAGAATTTTGGACCACAGTCTCTGCTGGAGTGTTAACATTTATAAATATGTCAGCGCAGGCAATAGTAAATAATGCAGAAACTGTCAAACTTGTAAATGGTAACCCAGGCGAATTTGTTGAACAAAAAATAGGTGCCAACGCAACCCAGTATCAGATGATTGATGATTTTCAATACGGAAATGTTACTTCGATTAAGACAAATCAACAAGATATGCAACGTTGCCTAGACGCAATCGAGCATGAGGCGACTTCTTTGGGTAATCATAAATCGGACTTTAAACCAGTTCCAGGCGCACCTCCTGGAACAATGCCGATACCAATATCAAGCGTTAATACGAGATCCCTCCTGATGATTATACCTGAAAATTTCTCTTCATATTTAAGAAACCCCCACTTTGTAAATGCTGTCGCCAAGATACAAAGTAGTACTAAAGTAGCAATTCAAGTATTACCATTAAAGGGGTGGAAAAAATGAAAACAATCGATTTACGCTATATACAGTCATATCCATGTTATGTTAAGTTGAATAAAGTTACCTCCGGAACAATTAGAAATCTTATGCCTGACCTTGAAAGCCATGGTTTTTTTGAGTATTGTTTGAAATCCGACTTGACCAAGATAAAATCTGAGATATCTGAGAATGGGGATCCTTTTATCCCAGCAACACAAAGATCCATCCCTCTAGATTGTGAAGAAATATTCGAGATGGGGGTCTTACAGGTCTTAGAAAAAATATCTATTTTGCTTATCTCAAGGGGTGGGGAGAGAATTGAATACTTTGATTCAAGTACAAAAGAGGCCCATCAAGTGGCTGTTGGTGACTTCCTTTACATTCTGTGGGAATATAAGGAATTACCAATAATGCCAAGTAGTTGGTTTGTAGCTGGCAACAGATTTGTAGCTTTACTTAACCACTATCTTAACGATAAAGGATATGGAGAAATGGTATTTTTTGAGTATGCTTCAGGCAACGATGGTCAACTTATATTACTAAAGCCACCCCAGTTAGGGATTCTTTTAAAAGCAGAACTTATAAGCTTGATGGAAGAAGAAGAAAAACGGTGCCAGCCTGGTGTAGGTGTAGGTGTAGGTGTAGGTGTAGGTGTAGGTGTCCAGGCAGTTCAGCAGCCAAAAAATGATGAAACAGCCCCTGATGACAAGGTGAAGTGAGGGGCGATGATTGAGTAACAGGCGTGGAGGCGGTGGGGAGTGATGGATACTCCTATGACGCTCTAGGTATTACATTCAGTCAGTTGGTAGAAATTCGGGGTCACACTTGGGGTGTTAAAAAGAGCATTTTTCAAATTCATTTTTTTCACCGCTTTATTTGTATCATATTGGGAACATGCATGTTACAGTTTAGAAAAACACAAAACATACTGTTTTACAACAAAGGAAACATGCCATTTTTTTCGGGTTTCAGCATTTAAAAGACGAATTTATAGTGGTTTAGCATTGACTTTGAACTCAAACATGGTTTTTGATGAAAAATAGATATTGCGATTCTCTATAATTTGTTGTTGTACGTTATTTTGAGGTTAAAAATATAAAATTCGGTGAAGTTATTTCCAGAAATACTCGAAAAAACGGCAAGTTTTTAACACCCCAGGTCACACTCGGTAGAAATTCGGGGTCACACTCTTGTTATCGACTACGGAACGAG
>NZ_JBAQRT010000355.1:0-3196 GCF_049306435.1 Zavarzinia sp. | reverse complement strand
CGGCGGGGCCGGGCGGCGGCGGCAACGCGGTTTCGGACCAGCCGTCGATCATCACGGTCGAGGTGCTGGGTTATGGCGGCGGCGAGGCCTGTCCCAAGGGTGTCGGGCCGGACGGCCAATGTCTCTGACGGGGGCGGGATCCCCGTTCATCATGGGATCGGCGCTGGCCTTCGCTGATCGGTCGGAAGCGGAGCCGGGGCTGCAGGCTCTTCTCGAGGGCCGGAAGGGCGCGGGCGGTACCGGGGACGGCGCCGGGACGGGGGGCGGGAGCGTTCATCCCTTCGGGCTGGATGGCCTCGCCGGTTTCGTCGTCCGGATGGCCGAGGCGGTCGTCGTCGAATGCCAACCCCCGCATTATGTGCTGCTGCTGCCCGTCGAGGGGACGGCGCGTGTCGGAACGATCAATGCCGGGCCGGAGCACGTCTTCATCCTCGTGCCCCGGAAAACCTGCCGCATCAGCCTCGGCGCGGGTTGCCTCGCGATCCTCTGTCTCGTTTCGGCCGAGGCCATGGCCAACCTGTCCCGGATGGCGCTGACATCGGGGCGGGAAGCCTTCCGGGCGGAAGGTATCCTGCAGTTGTCGCTGGACGAGGGGGCCCCGCGCCTGTTGCCGGGCCTCGCCATGCTGCTGCTGGCGGCGCTGGGCATCGACCGGGTTTCAGCTGAAATTCCGTCGTCACCGCTATCGCCATCGGTGCCGCGCCATGTGAAGCGGGCCGAGGATTACCTTGCCCGTCACATGCGGGAGCCCCTGACCATGGTCGAGCTGGCGGAGCGGGTGGGGGCCAGCCCCCGGTCGCTGAACCGGGCCTTCCTGCGCTTTCGCGGCATGACGCCCTCGCGCTGTCTGCAGAACCTGCGGGTGGAGGCGGCGCACCGGCTGTTGTCGTCGGATGCCTGCGCGCTTGATCTGCGCGAGGTCGCGGCCGAGGTCGGCTTCGGGTCCTATGCCCCCTTCTGGCGCGCCTATGTCCGGCGCTTCGGCCAGCCGCCGTCGCTGGGGCGGCGAAGGGGCAAGGACACTGCCTCCTGAAAAGAAGAACGGCCCCGGTGTTTCCGGGGCCGTTCCCTGTCAGGCGTGAAGGCAGGGGGCGATCAGGCGCCCTTGCCGACGCAACCGGTCGCGCCCTTGACCTTGATGGTCGCGCGCAGGAAGTTGTAGACCGAAGTGCGCATGGCCGACGGCAGCGGCGCGACGCCGTTGGTGGCGTGCAGGCCGGTGCTCGAGTTCACGACGCTGTTGGTGTAGTACCAGCGCAGGAAGCCGAGCGAGCTGGTGGTCGGCGAGACCAGGGCGTTCACCTTGGCGGTCGTCGTGTAGCAGCTGTACAGCAGGGTGTTGCTGGTGCCGATGATCGGATAGCCCGCGGTGGGGTTCTCGACCGAGCTGTTGATGTCGGTCGGGACCCAGTTCAGCGGGTTCTTCTGAGCGTCACCCGACGGCGTCGCGAAGCCGATCGAGTTGAAGGCCTTGGTCGCGTTGGCGGCGGTCGGCTGCAGGAAGGTGGCCGAGGTGCCTTCCTGGATCGAGGCGGCGTTCAGCGTGCTGGTGACCAGATATTCGGAGCCGAGGTAGCCGATGGTGCCGTTGGTGCCTTCGAGCAGGGTGACGACACCGCTGTTGCCGGCGCCGAGGCGCCAGCCGCTGGTGCTGGGCAGGGTGGAGGTGCCCGAAGCGGTCTTGAACTTGTTGCGGGTCTGACCGGCGCAGATCGCCGCCATGTGGCGGGTGAACAGCGAGGTCGTGCCCGAGCTGTCGGAGCGGCCGACGCGCAGCAGGCGGACGTGGCCGGTCACGTTGGGGATCTGGTCCCAGTAGGAATAGGAACCGTCGAAGACCTTGCAGAGATCGGCCTTGGTCAGTTCCAGCTTGCCGCTGGCGGTGTTGATGGTCACGCCCTTCGGCACCTTGTAGGCGATGCCGACCGCGGCGATGATGTTCGGGACCTGGATCAGGCTGCCGTACTTCTCGAACGGATTGGCATACTGGCTGCCGGTCGGGGTGGCGCCGGGGGCGACGACGGTGACGCCCTGGACGGTGCCGCCGTTGTTGTAGGCGTCGACATCCGACTGCTTCAGGGCATTGTCCGACAGGCCGAATTCGACCGACGGGAAGGGCGTGCCCGGATAGGTGCCGAAGCGGCTCGGATCATGGCTGAAGAAGCCGGCAATGCCGAGGCCCGAGCCGGTCGCGGCGTAATGGAAGGCGTTGGACGCGACGACCGGGCTGGCGATGTTCGCCGGGCAGGCCTTTTCGGCCGTGTCGATCAGGTTGTTCGACGAATTGCGGATCAGATATTCCACGCCCGTGGCGGCGCCGCTGTAGCAGCCGTAGGCCTGGGTGATCACCGGCGCCGGCAGGGTGGCGCCGCCGCCGTGGATGTCGGTGGCGGAAGCAGCGCCGGCGAGGCTGGTGGTCGCCAGGAGGAAGGCGCCGCCGAAAAACTTGAGCTTGAGGGACTTCATGTTGGGCCTCATGGGTTGAGATGGCATCGATTGTTCATCTCTTCAGTCGGCGACCGGAGCGATCGGCAAATCCCCAGAAACCCGTCTGGCGATGGCGCGCAAATGTCGTGTGCCCCCCACGGAGATTTGCCGTTCGCTTCGAACGCGGGCCGAATTTAGTTTTCGGCGGCGCACAATCAATCCAAATCCCGGTTTTCCTGCGGCAACAAACAGCAAATTGGCCTGAATTGATATGTAGTCTTTTTTCGAAAACTCTCTTGATGTCTGCGTGAATGCAATATTTCAGTTCCTGAATATTTGATGACATTTATATTCAATGATCGGGATTGGTTTGTTTCGATTTCATGACGGTATGGGGGTGCGGCGAATCCAGACCGGGCATTGTGAAATTTATTTGAAAGCGGGGAAAATGTTTGTGACCCTACGGCGGATTGCTTAAACCAGCCCCGTCCCCCGGTTCGGCCGCGGGCGACGGCGGTTCGCAGGCGTCGGCTACGCCAGGGGCTCAGTGTGTCCGAATTGATCGACAGTCATGGTGCCATCGACCGGGACGAGGCGGCCCCCGATCTCGGCGGACTGCTGCTCGATCGCGGCCTGCTGGCGCCCGAGACCCTGACCCGCGCCCGCCTCGTCCAGGCCGAGACGCGCGAGCCGCTCGACGCGGTGCTGACGCGCCTTGGCATGATGTCGGAAGAAAGCCTGGCGCAAGCCCTGGCCGGCGCCCTGTCGC
>NZ_JBAQRT010000354.1:0-4700 GCF_049306435.1 Zavarzinia sp. | reverse complement strand
CGGCGGGGCGGCTTCCCGCCGGCCGGCGAACAGCCCGATCAGCCCGGCGCCGATGACGACGAGCGGGAAGGGCGCCTGCAGGACCTGAAGCGCCAGCAGGGCGGCGAGGGCGATCAGCACCGCCCCCACCGTATTCAGCGCCCGGCGTCCGAGGCGCCACAACGCGGCGGCGACAATGCCGACGACGACCGGCTTCACCCCGGCCAGCAACCCCGCGACCAGCGGCGCCTCGCCATGGGCGGCGGCGATGAAGGCCAGCAGCGCCATGACGAGGGCGCCCGGCAGGATGAACAGCGTCCCGGTGATCGCGGCGCCGCGCCAGCCCGCCAGCCGCCAGCCGACGAAGGTCGCCAGCTGCTGCGCCTCCGGCCCCGGCAGCAACATGCAGAAATTGAGCGCGCGAAGGTAGGTCGCCTCGTCCAGCCAGCGGCGGCGCGCCACCACCTCGTCATGCATCAGGGCCAGCTGGCCGGCGACGCCGCCGAAGGAAATCAGGCCGATCCGGGCGAAGAGCCGGGCCAGGCCACCAAGGCCGGGGGCAGGGGAAGGGGTGACAACCTCGGACATGAACGGCAAACCGGATCGCAAAAGGGGTGCGCAAGGGCATAGCGCGGAAGTGTGACAGATGCGATCATCACAGCAGCTTTCGATCCCGCAGCGATAATCAAGACAAGACAGGGAGGATCGTCCAGCCATGGATTCGCAGAGCCTGAAGGCGCTGATCCGCGCCCATTACCAAGTCACCATCAATGGTTACGACCCCGAGGCGATCGATGCCCAGGTCGCCCCCGATTTCGTCGATCACACTTCGCCGGGCGAGGCCGTGCGCGGCCCGCGCGGGCTGAAGGCGCAGATCGCCGGCCTCCACGCCGCCTTCCCCGACCTGCAGGTGAAGATCCTCGACATGGTCGCCGAAGAGGACCGGGTGGCGGTGCGCAGCCGTTTCCGCGGCACCCACCGGGGCACCTTCCGCGGCATCCTGCCGACCGGCGTCCGCATCGACGTGACCGGCACCTTCATCTGGAAGGTCGAGGAGACGAGCGGCCGCATCAAGGAACGCTGGGGTATGCTCGACCAGCCCAGCCTGATGCGCCAGATCGGCTTTCTCTGAACCGGGGCGCCTATCCGGCGCGAGGTCCCGGCCTTCGCCGGGACGACGACGCTTGATATTCAGTCGCCCGGGCGGGCAAGGCTCGCCGCCATGAAAAAAGCCCGCCATGACGTGGGCTTGTCAGGGATTGGGGCCGGCCGATCGCCGGCCCGCCCTCAATCGTTGGCGAGGATCATGTTCTTGACGCGGGGGTAGATCTGGCCTTCCCACTTCTTGCCGTTGAAGACGCCGTAATGGCCGACGCCGGGCTGCAGATGGTGGGACTTCTGGTAGGGGCGGATCTTGGAACAGAGGTCCTGGGCGGCGACGGTCTGGCCGACGGCGCAGATATCGTCCCTCTCGCCCTCGACCGTGAACAGCGCGGTCTTGCGCACGGCGGTCGGATCGACCTTCTGGCCCTTCCAGTACATCTTGCCCAGTGGCAGTTCGTATTCCTGGAACACGCGGTTCACGGTTTCCAGATAGAACTCGGCGGTGAGGTCGAGGACGGCGAAATATTCGTCGTAGAAGGTGCGGGTCTGTTCCGCCTTGTCCCATTCGCCCTTGGCCAGGTTGTTGTACAGCTCGCGGTGCGATTTCACATGGCGGTCGGCGTTCATGCTCATGAAGGCCGAGAGCTGGGTGAAGCCCGGATAAACCTTGCGACCCCCGCCTTTCAGACGGCGCGGCACGGTCGCGATCAGGTTCTTCTCGAACCATTCGATCGGATTGTCGGTCGCCAGCTTGTTGACGACGGTCGGGTTCACCCGGCAGTCGATCGGCCCCGCCATCAGGGTCATGGAGCGCGGCTGCATCGGGTTGTTGTTCATCGCCATGACGCAGACGGCGACGAGGGCGTGGACGCAGGGCTGGCACACGGCGACGAGGTGACCCGGCGTGCCGATCTTCTCGAGGAAGGTGATCACATGCTCGACATATTCGTCGAAGCCGAAGCGGCCGGCCGACACGGGAACGTCACGGGCATTGTGCCAGTCTGTGATGTAGACGTCGTGATCCTGAAGCAGGGTCATGACCGTGCCGCGCAGCAAGGTCGCGAAATGGCCGGACAGGGGCGCGACGACGAGCACCGGCGGCTGGGCGATGCCGATGTCCTTCTTGAAGTGCAGCAGCGTGCCGAAGGGGGTGGAGAATTCCTTCACCTCGGTCACGGGCACCTCGCGATTGCCGACCGTCACCGACTTGATGTCGAAGGGCGGGCGGTCGTGGGTCAGGCGGGTGTGGCCGAAAACGTCGAAGGCCGCGGTGAAGGCCCGGTAGGGGTAGAAGGCCGAAAGGCCCGAGAGCATCGGGTTGCGCAGGACAGTCGCGGTCCCGCGGGCCGCCGCGCGAAGCGGATCCAGCATGTCGGACTGCGCTTGGTAGATCTCATAGATCATGCATCACCGGATCGATTGGCTAGGTCTGTACGTGCTCGGCCCCGAATTCGCTTGATCAGGGGTCATTCGCGGCGAATTCACCCGTGCATTTTTCGCTGCACTGCCACAATATCATAGGGTCGGATCACCGAGCGCAACAAGGAACTGTCGCCGAGAGGCAGATTGGAAGCAATTCACTCCCGTCATTGGTCCAAAGTCGGATCAGGGGCGTGTTGCATCGCGGTGAACGGGAAAAGATCTGGTAAAAGGGCAGGGCCCCCAAGAAGCGAAGGCAGGTAGTCCATGGCCAAGGCCACTCTGACGATCAGCAGCAAGAATTACTCGTCCTGGTCCTTGCGCGGCTGGTTGCTGTGCAAGTTCGTGGGCCTCGACTTCGAAGAGAAAATCCTGTCGATCGACGATCCGGGCACGAGGGCCGAGCTGCTTCTGCTCTCGCCCTCGTTCAAGGTGCCGGCGCTCACGCATGACGACATCACCGTCTGGGACACGCTGGCGATCGGGGAATACCTGCAGGAAGTCGTCCCCGGCGCGGCGCTCCTGCCCGAGGATCTGGCCGCGCGCACCCATTGCCGCTCGGTCTCGGGCGAAATGCATTCCGGTTTCGCCAACCTGCGCTCCGCCTTGCCGATGAACCTGAAGAGCCATTTCCCCGGCTTCAAGGTCTGGGCCGGCGCCCAGGCCGACATCGATCACATGATCGGCATCTGGCGCACCTGCCTCGACACTTACGGCGGCCCCTATCTGTTCGGGCCCAAGCTGACCATGGCGGATGCCATGTTCGCGCCGGTCTGCACCCGCTTCAAGACCTATGACGTGAAGCTGGACCGCAAGTGCCAGACCTATGCCAATCGCATCCTGAACCTGCCCCAGATGATCGAATGGACCGCCTCCGCCCTCGCCGAGCCCGAGGAACTGGAAGAGCTCGACGTCGAATTCTGAGCCGCGACCAGCGCGCGGGTACATGACGGAACATGCAATCAGGGCTGGCGCGATGCGCCGGCCCTGATCTACTTTCAAGGCCAGTGCTCAACCCCTACAGGCCCTTTCCCGCATGGTCGTCCGTATCCGCACCGTCGCCTTCGAGGGGATCGAGGTCGTGCCCGTCGAGGTCGAGGTGGCGCTGGCGCAGGGCCTGCCGGCCTTCTCGGTCGTTGGTCTGCCGGACAAGGCGGTGGCGGAAAGCCGCGAGCGGGTGCGGGCGGCGCTGGGCGCCATCGGCCTCGGCCTGCCGCCGAAGCGGATCACCGTCAATCTCGCCCCGGCCGACCTGCCCAAGGAAGGCAGCCATTTCGACCTGCCGATCGCCCTTGGCCTGATGGCCGCTCTCGGCCTCGTGCCGGCGGACGAACTCGAATCCTATGTCGCCCTTGGCGAATTGTCGCTGGACGGGCGGCTGAACCCGGTCGCGGGGGTCCTCAATGCCGCGGTCGCCGCCGGGGCGGAGGACCGGGGCCTGATCTGTCCCGCCGCGTCCGGCCCCGAGGCCGCCTGGGCCGGCAATGCCGCCGTGCTGGCGCCGGACTCCCTGATCGCCCTCGTCAATCACTTCAAGGGCACCCAACTGCTCGACACGCCGCGCCCCCGGCCGCCGGCCGATGGCGGTCCGGTGCCCGATCTTCGCGACGTGAAGGGCCAGGAAAGCGCCAAGCGCGCGCTGGAAATCGCGGCGGCGGGCGGCCACCACCTGCTGATGATCGGGCCGCCGGGTTCCGGCAAATCCATGCTGGCGGCGCGCCTGCCCGGCCTGCTGCCGCCGCTGGAGCCGGCGGAAGCGCTGGAGTTGTCCCTCGTCCAGTCGGTCGCCGGACAATTGGCGGGTGGCACGATCACGAGGCGGCGACCGTTCCGCGATCCCCATCATTCCGCCAGCCAGGCCGCCCTGATCGGCGGCGGCCAGCGGGCCAGGCCGGGGGAGGTGAGCCTGGCCCATCGCGGCGTGCTGTTCCTCGACGAATTGCCGGAATTCCAGCGCGGCGTGCTCGATGCCCTGCGCCAGCCGATCGAAAGCGGCCGGGCGGTGGTCGCCCGGGCCAATGCCCATGTCACCTATCCGGCCCGCTTCCAGCTGGTCGCCGCCATGAACCCCTGCCGCTGCGGCCAGCTGGCGGACGCGGGCCTCGCCTGCGCCCGTGCCCCGAAATGCGCGGCGGATTACCAGAGCCGGCTGTCCGGCCCGCTGCTCGACCGCTTCGATCTCGCGGTCGAGGTGCCGG
>NZ_JBAQRT010000353.1:0-4237 GCF_049306435.1 Zavarzinia sp. | reverse complement strand
GTGCCGGACCATGAAGGCGAAGCCGCCGCCCTCCCGCGCGGCAAGGGCAAGACGCCGAGTCGCGATCAGATCCGCCGCCCTTCCATCGCCGGGCAATTCCAGCAGGACGGCGGCCAGCGCCGGGCAGCGCAAGGCTTCCTCCGCCGCCCAGAGCGCCTCCGCCACCTCGCGCACGGGAACGAGATGCAGCCGCCCGGGATCGATGCCAAGGCCCGACAGGCCGGGGCCGTAAGGATAGCCCGCGGTGCGAAAGCCGGCGCTTGTGCCGGCCCAGAGCAGGGGGCCGGGCAGGGCGCCCGCCATCAGCCGCAAGCACAGCCCGGCCCCGGCCGGTCCCGCCCATTCATGCAGGCAACCGGCGGCGAGACCGCCGCCCAATGCCCCGTCCAGCCCTTCGATGCCGAAGCGGGCAAGAGCCGGCCGCCCGGCCGCCCGGGTCCCCGGGGCCGCCGCTTCGAGACGGGCGATGGTCTGGCGCAACTGGTCCTGCGTCGGCATGGCGGTCATTTTGTTCATGGTATGTTCCATATAGTCTCCCCGCCGGAGAGGAGAGTCAATGGTTCTGGATGGCGGTGAAACGCGGGTATCCGACCAAGGCGACGGTTGACGACGATCTGAAATCCTGCACCATGCGGCCATGGGTGCGACAAAATGACCAATCGCCCGATCAATACATGTCACAGGGAGCGCAGCGCATGGCCCAGGCCACCATCCATCCCCCCGTCGAGCACGGCTATTCGGCGCCGCCCGTCGCCCGTCGCATCACCATCGACGACCTGAAGGCGAGCCTCGTCTCCGGTCTGTCCGACTACAACCGCCATATGGTGGCGGGCCTTGGCTTTGGTCTGTTCTATGTCGTGCTGGGCGCGGTTGGCATCTGGATCAGTTTCCAGATGGGCTGGGGCCACATGATTTTCCCGGCCCTGTCGGGCTTCCTGCTGTTCGGCCCCTTCGCCGTCCTCGGCCTTTACGAGATCAGCCGGCGCGACCAGGCCGGCGAGAAGATCGAGGGAACGGAAGTCCTCCTGTCCTTCACCCGCCACGGCGGCGGCCAGATCGCCCTGTTCGGTCTTTACCTGTTCATCGCGACCTTCGCCTGGGACAAGGTCTCGACCATGATCTACGGGCTTTATTACGGCATGGAGCCGGTCGCCATCGATGATCTCCTCATCCGCGTCTTCACCACCAGCCAGGGCTTCCTGTTCGGCCTGACCGGCATCGTCTCGGGCGGGATCATCGCCGGCGCGATCTTCGCGACCAGCGTCTTCGCCGTGCCCATGCTGCTCGACCGCGATACCGATGTCATCACCGCCGCCGTTTCCAGCCTGCGGGCGGTGGAGGCCAATCTCTTCGTCATGGCCGTCTGGGGCGTCATCGTCTGCGGCCTGACCGCCATCGGCATCCTGGCCGGCTTCATCGGTCTTGCCATCGTGCTGCCGATCCTCGGCCATGCCACCTGGCACCTCTATTGCAAGGTTCTGCGCGAACCGGCCGTCCATTGAGAAAAAGAGCAAACGGCCGCGCGCTCACCGAAGCATAGGGAGGCTCGAGGATGACCGAATACAAGGGCGGATGCCTGTGCGGCAGCGTGCGCTACACGCTGGCGCAGGCACCCGTGGCGACCATGGTCTGCCACTGCACGCATTGTCAGAAATCGACCGGCACCGCGTTTTCCGTGGTCGCGCTCGTGCCGGAAGGGGCGTTCGAGCTGGCCGGCGACTTGAAGACCTATGCCGATATCGGCGACAGCGGCCATCCGGTCAGCCGCTCGTTCTGCCCGTCCTGCGGCTCGCCGGTGACGACGACGGCGGCGGTGATGCCGGGCATGGTGATCGTCAAGGCCGGCACCTTCGACGACACCAGCTGGCTGAAGCCGAGCGCGGAAATCTTCTGCGCCAGCAGCCAGCCCTGGGTCCCGCACGCCGATGGCGCCGCGCTCCACGAGCGGATGCCGGGCTGATCCCGGCCAAGGCCCTTGCGGACAACGGTCCCCCGGTTACAGACTGGGGGACCGGATCCGAAAGGGGGCCCGCCCATGCGCAAGCCGAGACATCATTCCCCGCCAGATTTCCCGTCAGGCGGGGCAGGGCTGCCGCCCCTGGTCCGGCTGCTCGCCCGCAATGCCGCCCTCGGCTTCATGGTCGCCATCGTCTTCGTCGGGGCCATGCTGCTGCTCGACATCAACGGCCTCGGCACGCTGATCCTTCATTCGCCCGACGGTTTCATCGCCACCTTCGCCCTGACCTTCGCCACCGGCCTGACCTTCGGCGGCGTGCAGATGGCGATCGCCATCATGCAACTGGCCGAAGGGGAACAGGACATGGCGCCGCCAAAAGGTGACGGCGCCGACGATCCGGCCGAGGCGCGCCCTCGGGGCCGTGATCGCGACAATTGGCGGGCCGAAGCGGCGCTGCCCCTGCTCAGGTCTTCAGCGATCGCCCGATGAGCTTCCAGTAGTTCACCGGCATCAGGCGCTCGATCAGGCCGGCGGCCTTGGCGTCATTGCCGACCAGCACGCGCGTCTTCCGCCCCTCGACGGCGCGCACGATGATCTCGCCCGCCTGCTCCGGCGGCATCCGCAGGAACACCTGAAAATCCTTGAGCTGCTTGTCGACTTCGGCCGAGTTCATGCCCGTGGGGACACGGGCGTTCTTGGCGATCGAGGTGGCGATGCCGCCCGGATGGACGACCGTGACGCCGATTTTCGCGCCTTCCATCTCCAGTTCATGACGCAGCGCGTTCGAGAAGCCGCGCACCGCGAATTTGCTGGCGGCATAGGCGGTCTGGCCCGGCGGCGCGATCAGGCCGAACAGGCTCGACAGATTGACGATCCGCGCTTCCTCGCTGCCACGAAGCAGGGGCATGAAGGCACGGGTCATGCGGATGACGCCGAACAGGTTGATCGACAGCAGCCAGTCGAAATCCGCTTCCGAAACCTGCTCGAAGGTGCCGCCGATGGCGACACCCGCATTGTTGAACAGAAGATCGACACCCTTGTGATCGGCCAGCACGCGCGCCGGAAAGGCGGCGATCTGCGCCGCGTCCGAAACATCGAGCCGGTAATGGGTGACACGGACGCCCCGGGCCGCCATTTCGGCCGCCGTCTTCGCCAGATTGGCCTCGTCGATATCGGCGAGGGCGAGGTGGCAGCCCCGCTTGGCCAGCGCCAGCGCGATGCCGCGCCCGATACCACCCGCGGCGCCGGTGATCACCGCGACCTTGTCTTTCAGATTGAACATGGCACTCCCCATTTCGTTTGTCTTGTTCTGGCCCCGCCGGGCATTTCCTCTCGGATAATTGACATCAATGTCATTTACCAGCGGCTTTTTGCGCGACGACGGCGACCCTAACCAGAAATTCAGGATCGTCAGCCAGAATCGCCGGATAAGAACCTAAGGAACGAGGACGGATTGCGCTCATGTCGATCAAGCAGAAACTCGTCATCCTGGCCGCGGCGGCCATGGCGATCACCCTGGTGGTCGGGGCGGTGGGGCTCGTCTCCTCGCGGAACCTCGGCACCGCGTTGAGCGACACGGCTGTCATTTCCAGGGCGCAGCACAATTTCATGATGTCCGACATGATGCACGACGCCCTGCGGGCGGACGTCCTCGGGGCTTTCATGGAAAATGCCGATGCCGAGGCGGTGAGGGCGGACATCGCCGATCACGCCGCGACATTCCGCGACGCCCTGAAAAAGAATCAGGACCTGCCCTTGCCGCGCGATCTCGTCGAGGCCCTGACGGCGGTGACCCCGGCCCTCGAAGCCTATATCGCGCAGGCTCACGCGATCGCCGATCTGGCGCTTCGCGACCATGCGGCGGCCCGGGCGAGGATCGATGAGTTCCAGGCCGCCTTCGAACAGCTCGAGACCGCCAATGGCACCATCGGCGAGATGATCGCGGCCTCCGTCGACGCCGCGGCCATGGAAGCCAACAGCAGCGCCACGGACAGCCGTCTGACGATCCTGATCGTCGGCCTGCTCGGCACCACGCTGCTCGGACTCGCCAATATCATCAACATGCGCTCGATCACCCGGCCGCTGGGCGAGGTTCTGGGCGGGCTTGGCGAAGTCGCCCGGCGCAACTGGCAGGCGCCCATTCCGGGGACCGGGCGCCGTGACGAGATCGGCGATATCGCCCGCGTCGTCGAGCAGCTGAAGACCACCGGCGCCGAGGCCGAACGGCTTTCCGCCGAAAACGCCGCCGCCCGCGCACGCGAAGCCGCCGAGGCCCGGGAC
>NZ_JBAQRT010000352.1:0-6735 GCF_049306435.1 Zavarzinia sp. | reverse complement strand
CGGCGGGGGTGACGGGCGCCGCCGGCGCCCCGGCGACCGCCACGGGAGCCGGGGACGGCTTCGGATAGAAGAGATAGGCGGCGATCCCCGCCCCGGCGATGACGACGAGCACGGCAATGCCGATCAGCCAGCCCCGGGCGGATGGCTTTGGCGCCGGGGCATCGACCATCCGCTCCACCCGCATCGTTTCCGCTGGTGGCGGGGGCGGAGGTGGTGGGGGCGTCTCGGGCTCCGGCTCGGGCGGTGGCGGCGCAACAGGTTTCACCGCCACGCGGCGACCTTTCGCCTTGCCATCGTAATGGGGCGTGATCGCCGGCCAGGACAGCACCGCTTCCCCCGCGATCCCGTCGATATCGATGGCGACGTGATCGTCGGAGGTGAGGAATTCGGTCACCTCTGGCCCGAGGTAGAATTGCACCGTGCCGTCGCGGACTTCGTAACGATCGGCCAGCACCCGGCTTTCGGCGATGCGCCAGCCCTTGTCCGACAGATGCGCGGCCTCGTAACCGAGGCGGCGGATGCCGAGGCTGCCATTGCCGACATATTGGCCCCGCCCCTCGACCACGACGATGGCGTGCCCACCCTCGACCTGAGCCTTGTCCTCGACGACGCGGATGACGGGATCGGCCATGGTCATTGCTCCAGCGCCGCGATCAGCCGGCCGAGGCGGGCATTGGCCTCGACGTCGATCGCCTCGCCATCCTTGAAGGAAACATTCTCGTCGGTCAGGGCGAAGAGCCCGGCGATCCAGTCGACATAGAAGGTCTGGTCATAGGCCGCCGGCTCTTCCGCCAGCCTGGGGTAAGCCCCGGCGGGCGGCGGCGGGGCGAAGATCGGCTTGCCCGTCGCCCTGTTCAAGGGCCGCGCCGTCAGCGGCCTGGCGTCGAAGCCCAGATGATCGACATAGGCATTGATCAGGCTTTCCGCCGCCGTGACGGGTTTCGCGGCGGCATCGCCCGGGCGGGCGCGGAAGGCCGAAATCTTCCGGACCTGCGCCGCGATCGATTCCGCGAGGCCGAGCCGGCGGGCGCCGATGCCCAGTTCCTCGGCCAGGGTCGCGGCCGAGGGCCCGTCGAGACCGATGCCGTCCCGCACGGCGCCATTGTCGGCGATGGCGTGGATCTGTTCCATCCAGTATTCCATCGCGGCATCGGCGAAACGCTCCGCCTGGTCGCGGGCGCGGCGGGGCGCCGCCGGCACCTCGCTGGTCACCGGGCCATCGCCGAACAGGGCATCCATCATGCCCTGGGCGTCCGGCCGCCGGCCCAGCGCGGGGCCGCCTTCGGCCTGCGCGGTTTCTTCCGATCCCGCCTCGGTCTCGATCCGGTAGTAGAGCCCGACCAGGGCATCGGTCGAGACCTGGAGCGCGCGCAGCAGCTGGCCGAATTTCTGGTCCCCGGCGCAGGCGACCAGCCGCCGGCCGCTGGCGCGGACGGCGGCGCGGCGCTTCTCGAGTTCGACCGACAGATCGCCCGAGATGTAATAGCGCGCCAGCCGGTCGAGCATGGCCCGGCGCAAGCTGCGCAGCTGTTCCTCGATCTGGCGGCGCTTGATCGCGGGGTTGCACACCGGCTCCAGCGAGGCGGCGAGATAGGAAATGCCGCCATCGTTCAGGCGGAAGGCTTCGTCCCACGCCTTTTCCGGGTCGTGGAAATGGGCCTGCGCCGCCGCGTTGGCCAGGAAATCGGCCTTGGCGCGGGCGATGCGATCCGCCTCGGAGCCGCGAATGCCGGCTTCCTTGCCCGCCGTGTCGTAATCGAGGATGTGCTTGGCGACGAAATTGGGATTGCGCAGCCAGAAACTGTTGGTGAAGGGCTGGCCCGGCGTCCAGTTACGCGGCCAGTCATGGGCCTTGCCGAAGAAATCGAGCAGCGAGGCATTGAGCCTGATCGTCCAGCGCCCCTCGGTCGAAGCCGCCTGCCCGGCCTTTTCCTCGAATTCCTGATCGAATTTTGTCAGCACGAGGAAGAGCGCGTTTTCCTGCCGGGCGCGGTCCTCGGGCGTCGCGCCGTGGGTGGCGTCGATCCAGTCCTTGACCATGGCCGGCAGGGTGCGGACTTCCTGGTTGGACGGGCCGATGCACAGCAGCATGGCGGTCAATTCCCTCTCGGCGCAGTAACGCTCGAACAGATAGGCGACCTTGCCGCGCAGGTACACCGAACGCAGCGCCCCCTCCTGTTCGAGGAAGCCGCGCGGATCGGGGAAATTCTCGCGGCTGCGGGCACCGGGAAAATCGAGAAGGTCGGTGTGATCGAAGAAGGGCCAGGGCTGATCGCGCATAAGGATGGTCAGTTCGGCGATCAAAGCAGTCACTTCCGCCCGCGCCAGCTGGGCCTTGCGGCCGTCCCTGGTTACAAGCGTCAGCGCCTCGCCCGCCGCCGGCCGGCCCAGGTCGCCGAGGGTGCGGACATCGATGATCGAGCTCTCGCGCGGGACCAGCGCCTCGATCCCGACCCAGGCTTCCGCCGCGTGGCCCAGCCGGTCGAGGCCGCCGGCGAGGGTCAGGTACAGCGCGGTCAGGCGCGGAATGAAATTCCAGATGACGGCGAAGAGTTCCGCACGGTCGGCGAGAACAAGACGCGGCGCCAGCTCCGCCGCCCGCGCCCAATAACCGCTGGACAGGGCGCGAACGCTGGCCTGCGGCTTGAAATAGCGCTCGAAATATTCCTGCAGGTCGAAGACATCGTCCGCCGTCAGCACGTCGACGGCGGCGTCTTGCGCCTTCGGCTCCAGCCGGGCGAACAGCTCGCCGATCTCCTGGGGCGTGGGCGGTTCCTCGTCCTCGAGGTTGAAGTCCGACAGGTAGGCATTGCCGATGATCTTCACGACATCGGTCTGCGACAGGAGACGCAGCGCGACCGGCTTGCCGGCGGGACAGGGCCGCGCCTTCATGGTGAAGCGGGTAACGACACCGGTCGCTTCCTGCCCGCCTTCCGGATTGAGGTCGGCGACGAAATCGAGGGCGCGGTCCTCGAACACGGCCATCAGCCGCTCGGTCCCCTTCCGGGCGAGGGCGGAGATCAGATAGGACTTGCCGGCCTGGCTCGGCCCGAAGACGGAGACGCACATGGGCCGCGTCGCCGCCGCTTCCAGCTTGCGCGCGGCGGTGCCGAAGCGGCGGAAGTCGCGGCGCAACGCCGCCTCGTCCTGATGCAGGCGGGCGGGATGGGCCTTGAACCAGTCGATCGCGGCGGCGGCGGCGGTGCCGGTGGCGGCGGCCTTGGCGCGCAACGTCTCGTTTTCAGCGGAATGGTCGATGCTCATCATGCGCCTCACATAACCCCGAGCACGCCGGTATCGCGCCAATAGCCTTGCGCCGCCTTCAGGGTCTGCAGGCGAAGGGTGACGGCGCCGCGGCGGCTGTTGCCCTCCGCATCCTCGATATCGCTGATGCGGAAATCCTCCCATCGCTCCATGTGGTCGGCATCCACTTCCGCCCGCTCGATCGTCACCTTCAGCGGCAGGGCAAGCCCCGCCGTCGCGGAAGGATTGGCGAATTCGAGGAAATAGAGCGGCGTCGCCGGCCAGCGTTCCAGATCGAGCTGGCGGAAGCCGATGAAGACCGGGGCATAGAAATCGAGAATGAAACTCTCGCCCCCGCCTTCGCCCGTGCGCGCGTCCAGCGTGGGATCGGCCAGGAACACGTTACGCCGAAGCACCTGGCCCGAAATCTCCATCTGGCCGAAGAAGCGCGCGGTCGATTTCATGACAAGGCGCGAGGTGCGCATGAGGAAGGCTTCGAGATGGCCCTCGGCGAGGCCGCAGAGCATGGCGCCGACGGCGGCCGCGGTCTTCGGGTCCTCGATCCGCGCGTTCACGTCGCGGAAGGGATACCAGGTGCCCACGGCATATTGATGCATGGGGATCACGCGGTCCGGCATCACCGGCAGTTTCGCCAGCATCACCTTGGCGATCGCCGGCAGGCGCGACGGCCGGCCCGACAGCAGCAGGATATCGCAGTCATAGGCGTGAATGACCTCTGCGAGGTCGGCCAGGGTCTGGCCAATGACAGCTAGCGTCGTCGCCTCGATCTGGGCAAGATCGATCGCGACCTCGACCGCGCCGATGTCGAAGCCGCTGGCGCCATGATCCGAGGCTTCCGTCTCGAAGAAGCGCAGCACCCGCAGGGTCGGCGGCAGATTGCGGTCCATCAGGCTTTCCAGCCGGCGGATTTCCGCGCCGGCATGGGGGCCGCTGCCACCCTGTTCATAGGCGTGAAGCAGGGCAAGGCCCGCCGGCTCCAGCACCTGGGCGACGAACTGGCGGCGCAGGTGGCGTTCCACTTCGGTCTCGGAGCCGCGATTGCCCGAGAAGAGTTTCTTCAGCAGGGCGGTGGGATCGGCGACGCCCGCCGCCCCCAGTCCCTTCGCGATCGCCGGCAGGATATGACGCTCGATCACGGCGGCGAGGATATCGTCGCCGGCCAGCTTGAAGCCCTCGCGGAAATTCTGCGCCGGATTGATCGCCCGCTGCCCCTCGACGGTGTAGGTCGTGACGATCAGGTCGGTGGTGCCGCCGCCGATGTCGATCGAGGCGATGCGCAGCGACGGCTCCGACCCGTAACCCTCGGTGGCGCGGACGCGGCCCTTCAGGCCGAAGAAGGCGGCGTAATCGCCCCGGAATTTCTGGGTGATCTCGGTATAGAGATAGACCAGCTGGGTGCCCGAGGCTTCGTCGAGATTGAGCACCACCGAAGGCTCCGGCGGCAGGCTGCCGTCGACGGCGGCCAGCGCCATCAGGTCCCAGGCCAGTTTCACCGCCCCCTCGGCCCGGCGGCGCATCAGGCGCTGCTCGGCCACGGGCAGAGCCGGCGGCATGGTCAGCACGATGCGGCGCAGGCGACGCGGCACGTCGCCATGTTTGCGCGCCAGGCGGATTTCCGGCGCGTTGATCATGGCCATGGCCTGGAACAGGATCTCGACCAACAGGAGACTATAGATCGCCGAGCGGGAGAATTTCGCCCGCACCGCCGGCTGGCCCTTGCCCGCCGGCAGCTGGCGCAGCACGTCGCCATCCTCGGTGACGAGGCCCATGACCGGGCCGGACACCGGTGGCTCCGTGGTGATGCCGTCGGGGCCGAGGCCGTTGAAGCGCCAGCCCTGCACCAGCGGCCTGGTATCCCACAGGTAACGCTTGGGGCTGGACAGGCCCGTCGCCCCCTCGTTGCCGAGGGCATCCCCGGCAAGACGCATGGCTTCCGGCCCGACCCGCAGGGGGCTGGGCCACCAGAAGGCATTGGCCCGTCCCGACCGGCGCGAGGCCGCTTCCTTGCCGAAACTCGCCCTGGCGAATTCGACCCGGCTCTCGAACGGCTTGCCATAGGCCTGTTCGGGATGGCCGAGGTCGCGCAGCTCGAGGACATAGCTGTCGTTGAGATCCATGCGGTCGTCGGCATGGGATTCGAGCAGGATGCCGCAGGTGCGCGAATTGCCGATGTCGAGCACGAGATCGACCTCGACCGGCACGCGCCGGCCGGCGTCGGACACCGTGTCGATCAGTCGGATGCGCGGCAGGATTTCCGCCTCGTCGATCACCGCGAGATAGGCGAGGTAACGCGCCCAATGTTCGCAGGCATGGGGGAAATCGTCGGCGCGCAAGGTCCGGTTCGGCCGCTGGGCCTGTTTAAACTCCCGGAAACTCTCGTCCAGCCACTGGTCGACCCAGGCTTCTTCCATGAACCAGGCATTCTTCTCGGCCTCGGCGACCAGGGCGAATTCCTGCTGTTCCTCGGCGTCCGAGGGACTGGGCATGACATAGGGCCGGCCGGGCAGCCGCTTGGCCAGCGCCGTGTCGAAGGCGAGGGTGACGCGATGGGTCATGCCGTCGCGATCGCGCACCGGCAATTCGACGACGCGCAGCCGCGCCCAGTTGCTCGGCCCCTGATCGTGCAGATCGGCGCCATCCGGGGACTTGCCGCGCACCTTGCAATAGGGCAGCGGCATCCAGCGACCGAGGAAGGGCTCCAGCCCCTTGCGGCCGTTGAGTTCATAAATCTCGTCGGGCGGCGCCAGCGTGCCGGTGCGGGGATCGGCCAGCCCGCCCCTGGCCTCGTCCATCACGAGGGTGCGCAGCACGACCTGCTGCTGGCCGTCGCCGCCGATGGCCCCCGCCGCGACCGGCTCTTCCCAGAAAGCGCGCGAGACCTTGGGCAAGGCATCGATATCGAAGCCGAAATCGAGGAATTGCAACCCGCTCGACGGCACGAGGCTGACCACACGGCGGAAACTCGTCAGACGTTTCAGCATGTTCCCAGAACCATCACTTTTCCGCCCCGTCGCAGGCTAACACGTTCCGCCATCACGGCACGGTGAAGACGTGAACGATCTTAGTATCGTTCCGGTTGCGCGCGCGGTCCACCGTGCCCTGGAAAACCTGATCCGGCTTGCCCTCGCGCCGCAGGGTGATGCGGTAGTGCGAACGGGGCAGACCACGCGACTTGGGCAGCTGGACCTCGATCCGATAGGTCCCCGGCGGCGGATTGCCCACCCAGACAATGTTCTCGACCGGATCGGGAATCACCCGGTCGTCATAACGGTTGTGGTCGATATCCAGTTCGCCGCCGCAGGCCCGCAGGTTATCCCAATAGATGCGCCGGCCGTCCGGGCAGATGACATGGACGTCGACATCGTTCCGGTCATCCCAGGCCAGGATCACCTGCATCCTGCCCTCCTGGCCCCCGTCCCGTTCCACCCGGCGCGCATCCTCATTCACCGGCGGCGGCGGTGGGGGTGGGGG
>NZ_JBAQRT010000351.1:0-29987 GCF_049306435.1 Zavarzinia sp. | reverse complement strand
GCCGATGGCAGCGGCTATTCCCTCAGCAGCCCGGCTCAGGGCGGCGACGTGACGACCCGCCCGTCCGCTCATAGCGCCCCAGAGCCGCGGGGAACCTCGAAGCCACGCCCCACGTCGAGCGCGCCGGGCGTCCTGCAGGCGCCCCCCGGGGTGAAGCCGGTCAAATAGCCGGTTTCACCCCCGCGCAAAAAAACGCACACACGGCTTGCACATCCCGCCGCCCTGTGGCAGTTTCCGCGCCCTGAACGCAGGCGCTGCCGTAGCTCAGTGGTAGAGCACTCCCTTGGTAAGGGAGAGGTCGACAGTTCAATCCTGTCCGGCAGCACCAGTTCAGCGCGCGTTCGCGATCATCGGCGAAGCGCCCCGTCGATACCGATCGACCTCCCCCACGACCGTCAGTTTCAATAGGCCGCCCCGGAAACCGGGAATGGCAGGTCTGCAGGTTTCACCCCCTGCACGCTACACCCCCTCGCTGGTCCGTGTGGGTATCGGGCAATTATCGCCTGACATGGGCATGGGATGGCGGCGCCACCCACGTCGACGTGGAGGATTACCACTGATGACTTCCGCACTTGCCCCGATGCATCCCGGCGAACTTCTCCGGGAGGAGATCATCCCGGCGACCGGGCTGACCAAGACCGATGTCGCCAACCGGCTGCATATCTCGCGCCAGAGCCTCTACGACATCCTGAGCGGCCGGCAACCGGTGACCGCCAATATCGCCCTGCGGCTTTCCCGCCTGTTCGGCACGTCGCCCGCCTTCTGGCTCAATCTTCAGGCCACCCATGACATCGCGGTCCTGGGCGACCAGATGAAGCAGGAACTGGAAACGATCGAGCCGATGGACGCCGCATGAGATAGGGCCGAAGCGGCGGCGCCGTTTCCCCTCATCGACTTTCGTCCGGTATCCCGGCGCCGCTTTGCGCTTGGCCTCACGACCCGACACGAGCACAATCGCGCCCAAGCTCACAAAAAAGGAGCGCTCGGGGGATGATCAGGACCATCGATCTATCGATGAAGAAGGTGCCGCGCCAGCGCCGCGCCGAAGTCACTGTCGAAGCCATGATCGACGCGGCATCCGAATTGCTGTCGACCCTGCCTTACGACAGCGTGACCACCAACAGGATCGCGGAACGCGCCGGGGTCGGCATCGGCTCGCTCTATCAGTATTTTCCGAACAAGGAAGCCATTGTCGCCCGTGTCGTCGCCTATTGGGTGCAGGACATGCTGGAAGAGGTCGGCAATGCCCTGGCCGCGTCCACCCAGCTGTCGCTGGCGGAAGCCGCTCTCGCCATTGTTTCCACGCTGTTCGAAGTGGTCGACCGTCACCGGGTGAAGGTGCGCCTGATCCTCGAGGTGATCCCCTTCGCGCTGCAGATCCCCGCCGTCGCCAACCTGCCCCGGACCCTCGTGATGATGTCGGCCCAGGCCCAGGCCTCGATTCGTGACCGGCTGAATTTCGCCCGCCCCGAAGTCGCGTCCTATGTCCTGATGGTGATGACCCGCGCCTCGATCATCGAGACGGTGCTGCATTGCCCGCCCCACCTCGCCCGCCCCGAGGTCGAGCGGACCATCGCCGATTTCATCGCCCGCATCATGGTGGGCAACACTTCGCCCCTCGTCGCCGCCTGACGGCGTCAGAACTGATAGGTCGCGGCGACCCCCAGGAAGTCCCGATCGATGAAGGGGTTGCGCGAACCATTGGTCCCGCCCCCGGCGCCGAAGGACTTGAAGTAACTCACGCTGACCGAGAAGCTCTGCGAGAAGTCGCCGCGCAGCCCAAGCAGGATCGCGGTCATGCTCTTGGTGAAGCCGGGCAATGGTGCCGGCGTATTGCCGAACAGCCCGTGGGAAAAAGCGATGGAGGGGATCAGCTTCACGCCGTCGATCAGGTTCGGGTAATCGAACAGGAACAGGCCCTGCACCCCGCCCGACCATCGGGTCGGCAGCTTGCCGGTATCCCAGAAGGGATCGCCCAGGGCCGTCACCGGCACCCGGGGCGAGACCTCGGCCACGCTGGTCAGGTTCAGGGCGCGACTGTAGAAGCCGGAAAAGCCGTTCTGGCCATAGGCGGCGTAAGGGTAACCATCCTTCAGATCGACATGAAGCGCGCCGAACTCGACAAGGGCGATGATCGAGGACGCGCCGGTGACCTCGGCCACCCAGTCGGTTCCACCGAAGATCTTGGTCAGGCGCAGCGCCGCCTGCCAGACATCATGGCGGCGGTCGGCGCGGATGATGCGGCCGGGGATATACTGGTCGTCGAACGTCTCGCCGGCCGGGCCATCGGCGATCGGCGCGATGCCGAAGTTCTTCACGTAAAGTGGATCGTTGGGCAATGTCGTGCCGCCGATCGTGGTCGGCCCGATGGGCAGCTGGGCATTATAGGCCCCCTGATCGATCGGAATGCCACCCGCCTGATTGATCGCCTGCCCGAAGAAGGCCGGGGCCGAGATCAGCACCGGGACATCGTGCTTGTAGGAAATCTCGCCATTGATGGCGATGCCCGACCAGTTTTCCGTCGTGTTGAAGGCAAGGCCCAGCATGGCGATATCGTCGGGGTAATACTGGTAGAAATTGCTGTTCTCGAGGTTTTCGAACACGGTCGAGCGCGGCAGCGTGCCCAGCGACGGCTCTATCGCCGCCGACAGGATCGGTGCCACGGCCGGACTGAGAATGTCCGAGGCGAGATTGCCGCCGGTCACGAAACCCGGCACCAGCTGGCCGATCACCGACGTCAGGGCCTGCTGCTGCTCGAGACCAAGGGCGGACAGGGCGCTGCCCAGTACGCCCGCCGGCGCCGTCGCCAGATCGACCTCGCCGGTGCCCGCCGCATAGTGCTCGGGCGCCTGGAAATAGACCGAGGGCAGGCGGCTGCGGTAGTTCACGTAGAACAGCTGGAATTCCGTATTGTTCAGCTCCGGCATGAAGTAACGCATGGCGACGCCCCAGTCATCGCCTGAAGGATCGTCGATCCGGTGCAGCGGCAGGCTGGTCGACAACGCCTGAGGGCCACTGCCGTAAGGCGCCGGCGGATTGTCATAGTCCGCCGGATCGTCGCGCCCCGCCGTGAAGGACCGCGTATCGCCATAGTCGGTGAAGACCGAGGTGCCGGAAGAGCCCTCGCAGAGATTGTCGTTGAAAGAGAGGAAGCTGCCGCAGACCGGCAGGCGCGCCGGCTCGAAATCGAACTGGTAGAACGCCTCGAAGGATGGGCCATCCGGCAGTTCATAGGCCAGCTTGATCATCGGCACCGGGATCAGCGCATCCTTCAACTCCGCCCCCGGGGTCAGGATTTTCGTCACGTCGATCGGGTTGATCACCGAAATGCCGTTCAGGGTGAACAACGCCTCGCCCCAGTTCAGGATCTGATTGCCCAGCTTGATCTGCAGATTGTTGCCGAAGACATCGAGATTGGTGCCGACGTAATATTCCCGCAAGGTCGCGTCCCAATCCGCCTTGTCCTTGGCGCGGGGCGAATATCGCCCGCGCCAGGGCCGCTCCGCCGGGCCGTTTTCCGCCAGCTGGTTGTTCATGGCGATACTGTCGATGAAGGCTTCGCCGCTGATCGTCGCGAACCAGTCGCGCCACTTCAGGCGCACTTCCGAACGCACGGTGGTCAGTTGCGAGACGATGTCGTATTTGTCGAAATTCAGGTTGCCGTCATCGGCGTCGGCCGGCGTGTAGCGCCCCCCGTTGTAATATCCGACGTTACGAGGATCGCGGTCGGCCATGCGCATCTGCGCCCCGACCGACAGCGTGGTGATGACCGTGCCCGTGATTTCGTCGCCCAGCTCGAAATCATAGGCGGCGGCGGATGTCGCCATGGCCAGGACCGCCAGGCCGGCGATTGTCCCCTTCATCATCGTGGCCCCCTACTGCGCGCCCATGCGGCGCACGGCATCGGGCGAGAACATGGAGGTATCGACATCCCTGGCGTCCAGATCGAAAATCTTTTCTTCGTTCTTCATGCCGAAGGTCAGATATTTGCCCGATTGCAGGTCATAGGAAATTTCGATCACCGACGAGCACAGGGGCACGTCATAGGCGTTGATCAGCGGACCCTCCTGCACCCGCCACAGGGTGCTTCGGGTGTCATAGGCGTCGATGGCGACGATATTCCAGCTGTCCTCGTCCAGATAGAATGTGCGCCGGCCATAGATATGGCGCGAACCCTCCTTCAGGGTCGCGTCGACGACGAAGGCACGGTGCAATTCGTAACGGTTCAGGTCCTGCCTTATGTGGTTGGGGGTCAGAATGTCCTTGTATTTGTACTTGGGCGACATCAGCTCATAGGCATTGTAACCCATGTAGATCTCGCGCTTGGGCAGCAGCTTGAAGTCGTAGCGATCGGTCGCGCCGTTGTACATGTCGAATGTATCGGCCGGGGCGAGGCCATCGGTCTGCGGCGCGGGATTGTCATAAGCGATGTCGGGCGCCCGCAGGAGGCGCCTCGTGCCCGGATTGTAGACCCAGGCCTGACGCGGCAATTCCTTGGCGTTGATCGTATCGAGCACGAGGACGATCGTGCCGGCCGAGCGCGGCGGATAGGTGATGAAATTGAGGTAGGAGATGCCGATGTTGTTCAGCTGCGTGATATCCGTGACGTCACCGATGCGATTCAGCCCCGGTCCGTTGTAATGGGCGATGCCGATGTCGCTGCCCCGCACGAGATCGTAGGAACCATCCCGCGCCACCAGCGCGGCGGCGAAGTAGCGCCGTCCCTTGAAGCCACGATAGCGCAGCCGGTGGTTCCAGATCGCCTCGACGCCGGTCTGCGGGATGGGAAACGGATTGCCCAGCAGGGCATCATGCAGGCCGTTGTTGTCCTCGGTCATCGTCGCGGTCAGGGCGTTCCGCTTGTTCGCCTCGTAGATCCGCTCGGGCAGGGCGCAGCTCCGCCGCGTCGGGTAGACGTTGATCGCATAGGTCGGATAGAGCTTCAGCAGCGCCATCTGGCCCGTCGTCAGGCGCCCCTTGTAACTGTCGGCGTTTTTTCCCGTGATGGAGAACAGCACCTTGTCGTCCGGGAAGGGCGTGACGTGGTGCCGCCCGGGCGTGTAACCCGGCGGCGGCGCCTTCACCCCGCCGTCCCAGGGCGGTATCGTGCCATCGGCATTGCCGGCCTTCTCGGCGCCCATGGCGGTCAGGTCCCGCCCCAGTCGCTCGGCATCGGCCGGCGAAACCTTGCCCCAGGCCCCGCCGGCAGCCGCGGCAGCCAGCACGCCGACGACCGCCGCAATCGCCAAATTCATCGCCACCTCCCCTGCATTTCCGGTCTTTTCGGACTTTGTTCAGCCCGTATCGCCGTTTCTCTCGTCATAAGGGTGAAGGGGTCGGGCATTGTTGTGAATTCGTGTTCCCGCCATCGGCACCACGAGCCCGCAAGCCAGCAAATCAGCCGTTTTCCACCCCTCGCGAAGGGTGAAAAGTGGAATTAGTTTCCGTTGCACTCGCAAATGCCGCCGGCCACGGGCGTGCGATCGGTGAAAAACCCCTCTGATCAGAGGGGTGCCGGTTTCGACGCCTCGGCGCAGCCTTCTCTCCATAAAAGACAGGCAGAATGGCTGGGGCACATGATCGGAACTTCCACGGACACATCCATCTTCGCGGCGAGCATCGGCCGCTGGCTTTACGGGCTGCGCGCGGTTCGCGGCCTGACGATAGACGATCTGGCGGCGCGCTCCGGCTTCTGCCCGGCGCGGGTCAGGGAAATCGAAAAAGGTCAGGCGCGGCCCGCCGGTATCGATGAACTCGGCGAATTGCTGAAGGCCATCGACCCGGCCCTGCTGCGCCGTCTGGTCGAATTCGCCAGCAACCTCGGCGCCGCTTCCAACAGTATCGACGATGCCTGCGACCTGTCGCATCTGGCCAGCCGGCTCGTCGCCGCCTTCGGCGGCGTCACCTCGACCGCGACCCGGGATGCGGTGGCCGATCTTGTGGAAACCATCGCCGGCCGCACCGTCCGCCACTACCATGCGTAATCATTCACGGGACGTTAAAATACCCCTCTGATCAGACAGGCGCGGTTAATAACCAATTAATTGTTCCATGGCTTGCCACAACTTGGAGGCAGGCAATGATCGACGTCATCGGTCCCTGGAACAGGGCAAACCACAAGCGCACGCTGGAGGAAATGTTCCGTCTGCGGCACCAGGTCTTCGTCGAGGAAATGGGCTGGCAGTTGCCCATGGCCCGCGACGGCTTGGAAATCGATCAGTTCGACACACCGCGCACGGTCTATCTCGTCTGTCGCGGGGACGATGGCGCCATCGCGGGCTCGATGCGGCTCATCCCCTCGGTGCTGCCGCATCTGCTGGGCGATGTCTTTCCCAAGCTCTGCGATGGTCCCGTGCCGCGCGGCCCGGCCATTTTCGAGAGCAGTCGCAGCTGCGTGTCGCGCCGCGCGCGGGAAAACGATCGTCGGGGCACGGTCTGGGGCGCGCTGTCCTGCGGCATGATCGAATATGCCATGCTGCGCGAGCTGGATTTCATCACCGCCGTCATGGACCGGCGCATGGTCGGCATGGCCCAGGCCGCCGACTGGCACCTGAACGTGCTCGGCCCCGAGATCGAGATGGGGGGAGTCGGGGTCGTCGGCGTCACCATGCCGATCGACACGGTCGCGCTGCAGACGGTACGCCGTCAGCGTGGCGTGCCCGACCCGGTGCTGCGCCTGCGTTTCACCGACGCCGCCATCGCGGCCTGAGGTCAGGGGTAAAGCAGGCCGAAGCGAATGGCCGCCACGATGGCCTGAATGCGTGTCGAGGCGCCGAACTTCCGTTTCGCGCCCTCGACATGCCAGTGCACGGTGGTTTCGCTGATGTTTAGGATCTGAGCGATCGCCCAGTCCGACTTGCCGGCGGCGACCCAGTGCAGGCAATCCCGTTCACGCTTGGTCAGGCTGGGCAGATCCTCCGCCCAGCCCCGGCGCACCAGGATCCGGGCACGGTCGTGGGCGACCGTGGCGAGAAAACGCAGGGCCATCAGGACACGGGGATCGTCGTCCACCTTGCGGCCGGCGAAGGTCACTTCGGCGCAATAGCCGGCCGGGCCGTGAATCGGAATGGTCAGGCCGTGGTTCAGGCCAAAGCTGGTGGCTTCGTTCATGATCCGGCGCTGCGCCGTCGTCGAATGAGCCGAAGCCTCGGCCCAGGTGAAGGGCAGGACATCCGAGGCGGCCCGGCGAAACACCGGATCGATCAGGGCGAATTCCTGCGTGACGTAATGCTCCACCCAGATTTCAGGCATTTTCACGATGGCCAGGGCATCGGGATGCAGCTTGTTGGTCTTCGGGATTTCCATGCAGGCGGAATGGCCATAGCCATGCCCATCCGCAACACCGGCGAGCACATCGAAGGCCCCGATCGCCGTTTCAGCCCGATCGATCCTGTCTGCCACATCCAGAAGATTGATCACGCGCCCGCCCCACCCGGCTCAATGCCCGCGACAATTGTCCACCGCTTCGCGCATTTCGCCAAGAGCCCGTGCATCATCCAGCAAACGATTGAGCGCCTCGACACCGTGATCGCGGCGGATGCGCTCGATAACGAAGATCAGCATGGCCTCGAGATCGCCGATCGGCATGGGCCGGCGGTTGCGCCCCCTCTCGGTCGACTGGCGCCACTCTTCCTCGAGCAGGTGTCGCAGCACGCCATCGCCCAGGGCCGTCGCGATGGAATGCACCACGGCACGCAGCTTGGCGGCGGCCATGGCATCGTCACCAGGGAACTCCACAGGGGATGAGCTTTGACCCATGTCAGCAACCTACCAAAAGTTGTTTTTAACGCTACACAACTACCCCTGCCAGATCAAGCCCCCCGGGACCAGTCCGCGGGCGGCAGTTCCGCATCATGCCAATAGCGCAGCGCCATGCTCCAGGCCCCCGCGGCCTCCTGCCCCGCGATGTCGAACAGCAGCCGGCGCAGGCCCGCCGCCACCTCCGCAAGACCGCAGAGGGACAGGCAACGCAGCATTCGCGTGAAGCGCAGATGATTGTGATCGATGGGGCCGAGCCAATGGCGATAAAGCCCCGGAAAGGCCGCCGATCGCGTGAAGCAGTCGCCCCGCCGCTCGATCCCGTAAAGCCGCGTCATCGTGTCGAGCGAGGTCAGCAAGGCGGCGCGCAGGTCGTCGCGGGCCGCGATTTCGCGGGCCTCGGCAAGGCTCAGCAGGGGGGCTTCGGCGTTGGCTCCGCTCGGCTCCGGCAGGGGAAACAGCCACTGGATGAAATCGTGGCGGCTTTCCAGCCAGCTATCCGGTTTCGCCCAGATGTCGCCGATCAGGCGCCCCGCGCCATCGGCGGCCGTGCCGGCGAGAAAGGATGTGAGATGTGTCACCATTCCGCTCCCTGACGCTTGCGCCGCCGTCATCCCCTCGCCACCCTGCTGTCGCAATATTACCCGGATTGCGCAATACAACACCCGGGACCACCAGTCTTCGGGGGGAAGAAATGGCAATGCGCTCGCTGAACACGCGCTCTCTACTGCTGGCCGCCACGGCCGGCCTCGGCTTCTGGACTTCCATGCCGGCCCTGGCCCAGGATCTCGAACTCGACCGCGTCATGCTCTCGACGGGCGGTGTCGGCTATTTCGAATATGAAGCCAAGGTGAGCGGCAACGCCACCCTGACGCTCGACGTGCCGCTCGACCAGGTCGACGACGTGCTGAAAAGCCTCGTCATCTTCGACGACAAGGGCGGCGTCGGCGGCGTCGAACTCGCCGGACAGGAGCCCGTCGCGCAGATGTTCCGCGACCTGCCCTTCGGCCCCGAGGCGCTGGAATCGCCGGTCGCCCTGCTGAACGCCCTGCAGGGCAGCGAAGTCGTGACCAGCGGCAGCCGGATGCTGCGCGGCCGCCTGCTGAAGGTCGAGGCCGAGACCCGCGCCCTGCCGGGCGACGGCGGCACGATCACCCGCAATCGCGTCACCCTGCTGACCGGCGAAGGCATCCAGCAACTGGTGCTGGAAGACGCGGAAGCGGTCAAATTCGCCGATCCCGCGCTGCAGGCCCAGGTCGACAAGGCGCTGGCCGCAATCGCCGAGGCCCATGCCCGCGACCGCCGCTCGCTGACCATCACCGCGACCGGCACCGGCAGCCGCACCTTACGCGTCGCCTATGTCACCGGGACGCCCTTGTGGAAGACATCCTACCGCCTGTCCCTGCCGGCCGACCCCACAGCGACCAAGGCCAATCTCCAGGGCTGGGCGGTGCTGGAAAACACCAGCGGCCAGGACTGGAAGAATGTCGAGCTGACCCTCGTCTCGGGTAGCCCGGTCACCTTCCGCCAGGCGCTCTATGCCTCCTATTACGTCGACCGGCCGGAAATCCCGGTCGAGGTCGTTGGCCGCATCCTGCCCAATGTCGATACCGGCGGCAGCGCCGTGGCCGAGGTCGCCGATGCCGCGCCCAAGGAATTCGAGCAGTTCGATCGATCCCGTGCCTTCGCCGCCGAATCGGTGGGCGCCGCGCCGCCCATGCCGGTCATGGCCCCGGCGCCCATGGCCGCGGGGGCCGGCATGGCGGAAGGCGCGACCGAAGTCGCGACGACCGAAGCCCTGACCCAGGTCGTGTTCAGGCTGGAAAAGCCGGTCTCCGTCGCCTCCGGCCGCTCTCTCTCGGTGCCGATCATCGACCGCGACGTGCCGGCCGCGCGCCTCGCCCTCTATCAGCCCGGGGTGCACGACCGCCATCCCCTCGCCGCCGTCCGCCTGACCAATGACGGCGAGACCGGCCTGCCGCCGGGCATCCTCACCCTCTACGAACAGGGGCCGACCGGCTTCGCCTATGTCGGCGACGCCCGCCTCGCGGTTCTGCCGGCGGGGGAGGAACGGATGGTTTCCTATGCCCTCGACCAGAAGCTGCGTATCGACCATGCCGAGATCAGCGACTCGACCCTGACCGCCGGCAGCATCGCCAGTGGCGTCTTCCGCTACGAGACGGTGGAGCGGCGGACCATGACCTACCGCATCGCCGCCCCGGCGCGGGAAGCCCGCGGCATGACCCTCGAATTGCCCAAACTCTCGGGCTATGCGGTGGTCGAACCGGCGACGGGTGTCGAGGAAACCGACCGCTACTGGCGCGTGCCGGCGAAACTCGATGCCGGCAAGACAGTCGAGGTGAAGGTGGTAGCGGAACGGAAAGGTGCCTCGGGCCTCGCCGTCGCCAATCTGAACGATGCCCAGCTCGCCTATTACGGCGCCAGCGGCGCGATCGACGACAAGACCAAGGCAGCCTTCGCCAAACTGGCGGAACTGCGCCGCGCCATCAGCGCCCGCGATACCGCGATCGAGGATGCGAACGAGAAACTGGCCCGTCTGTCCGAGGAACAGGAGCGCCTGCGCGAGAACCTCGCCAGCGTGCCCAAGGACACCGACCTCTATCGCCGCTACCTGAAGAAGCTCGACGAGCAGGAAACCGCGATCGAGAAGCTCCAGTCCAGCCTCGCCGAAGCGCAGGACGCCCGCCAGACCGCCCAGCGCAAGCTGGAAGACTTCATCGCCAGTCTCTGAGCGCTGGCGCGAATTGCCCCCACGGCCCCCCGGCCCGATCCGGCCGGGGGCTTCCGCTGTTGCGGGGGAGCATGGGGCCGTGGATCATGCTCCCATGTCGCCCTTCGGCCGTCTCGCCTTTCCCCTCGCCCTTGCCGCCGCCGGTATCGTCGGCGCCTGGGCGACCGCCGTCAGTTTCGACCGGGCGTCGGCGCTGTGGCAGGAGCCGGATTGGCCGGCCGCGACGGCCGAGATCATGGACATCACCGAAGATGCCGCCACCGGCTTCCGCCTGCATGTCCGCTTCATGCCCCGCGGCCAGGGTCTGGTGGAAGCCGTGACGCGCGATCCCATCGGCGAGGCGCAGGTCGCGATCCTGCGCGAGGCGGCGCGAAAGACATCTGGCGGCAAGGCCACCGCCCTCGTCTATTACCGGCCGGATCTGCCACAGGAAGTGCGCGTCGGCCGGCACGAACGGGGCGCGCGGGCGATGGCGGCCGGTTTCGGCGCCCTGGGGCTTCTGGTCGCGGCCCTGTCGCTGTTCGCCCTCGGCCGGGCCGGCGGGGTGGTGTTCAGCCCCGCAGGATCCCGACCATCAGGAAATATTGCCCAAGGTAGTAAGTCGCCCAGATGAGGTGATGCACCCCGGCGAAGGGCTGGCCGAAGCGCGAGACGGCGATCATCGCGTCCGAGCCCATGAACAGCAGTGCGCCAAGGGCGACGAAGACCGTGCTCGCCGGCAAGACCAGCGCCCCCGCCACCATGACGACGATCACCGACATATAGACCGCGACCGGCACCGTCATCTCGCCGAGGCCCTGCCGCAGGCTGGCGAACAGGCCAAGGGCGAGGGCGACGCAGACGACCAGCATGACGATGCGCGGGGCATCCGCCCGCAGGCCGAAATGGCCGATCACCCAGGCGAAAATGGCGATATAGGCGAGATGGGCCAGCAGGAAGGAGCCCAGCCCGAAGATGAACCAGCGCTTTTCGTCCCGCAGGGCCAGGAAGACATCGCCCATGGTCGACAGCGCCAGCGCGGCAACGAGAAGAACGCCCAGCAGCGGACCGCCGGGAATCGAGATCGCGACCAGAAGGGCCAGCGCACCGATCGGCACCGCCTTCAGCCAGGGCATCAGCGGATACCAGTCGCCCCCGGTCCGGCCGAGATAGAGCACCGCCGTCAGCAGCGAGAGCACGAACAACCCGTAACGCAGGGTATCGAGCCCGTCGCCCCGAGGGCCGAGCAGCGGAACGGAGAGCATTGGTGTCGCCTCGCCGAAAAAAGAACATGGGGAGGCGGAAAACCGCCTCCCCAAACAGGCTCAGAGGATCTCGAACAGGCCGGCCGCGCCCATGCCGCCGCCGATGCACATGGTGACGACGCCATACTTGGCACCGCGACGCTTGCCTTCGATCAGCAGGTGGCCGGTCATGCGGGCACCCGACATGCCGTAAGGGTGACCGATCGAGATCGCGCCACCCGAGACGTTCAGCTTTTCCATCGGAATGCCGAGACGGTCGCGGCAATAGACGACCTGCACGGCGAAGGCTTCGTTCAGCTCCCACAGGTCGATGTCGTCGACCTTCAGGCCATGACGGGCGAGCAGCTTCGGCACGGCGAAGACGGGGCCGATGCCCATCTCGTCCGGCTCGCAACCGGCGACGGCGAAGCCGCGGAACACGCCGAGCGGCTTCAGGCCCTTCTTCTCTGCGATCTTGGCTTCCATCAGCACGCAGGCCGAGGCGCCGTCCGACAGCTGCGAGGCATTGCCGGCGGTGACGACGCCGCCCTTGATCGCCTGCAGCTTCTGAAGACCCTCGAGGGTGGTCTCGGGCCGGTTGCCCTCGTCCTTCTTCAGTTCGGTCTCGACGTCGGAAACCTGGCCCGTCGCCTTGTCCATCACCTTCATGATCGACTTCAGCGGCACGATTTCATCGTCGAAGGCGCCAGCGGCCTGGGCGGCGGCGGTGCGCTGCTGGCTCGACAGCGAATATTCGTCCTGCACGTCGCGCGAGACATTATAGCGCTCGCCGACCAGATCGGCGGTATCGAGCATCGGCATCCACAGGGACGGCTTGTGCTCCATCAGCCAGTCTTCGGTGAAATAATTGACGTTCAGGTTGTTCTGGACGAGCGAGATGGACTCGAGCCCGCCGCCGACCATGACGTCGGCATTGCCGGCCATGATCTGCTGGGCGGCCAGGGCGATCGCATTGAGGCCCGACGAACAGAAACGGTTCACCGTCGCGCCCGCGACCGAAACCGGCAGGCCGGCGCGGATCGCCGCGTTGCGCGCGACATTGTGGCCCGTCGCGCCTTCCGGCAGGCCGACGCCCATATAGACATCGTCGATTTCCGCGCCCTCGATGCCGGCCCGGGCAACGGCGTGGCTGATCGCGTGGCCGCCCAGGGTGGCGCCATGGGTCGCGTTGAAAGCACCGCGGAACGCCTTGCCGATCGGCGTGCGGGCGGTCGAAACGATGACGGCTTCTCTCATGATACGAGCTCTCCTCAGTGACTTGGACCCTTGTGGGTCTCTGGATGCGCCGGGCCTTGATAGCGCGCTCCAAAATCCGCCGAAACAGATTTCTGTGGCCATGGCGGCATTTGTCGGCGGCGCTTCATGTGGCAATGCGAAATTGGCGGTTCACAAGGCCGGACGGCATCGCTAAGAAAAATGAACAAACAGTCATGTTAACAAGGATGCGGATCCATGGCCCTGCCCCAGCCTTCCTTCGATTTTCCCGGCTTCCTCGGCCTGATCGGGCCGGTCCGCACCGAGAAGACGGAAGGGGCCCCCTGGACCTTCTCCTTCACCGTGGGTGACCAGCACCTGAACCCGGGCGGCGTCTGCCACGGCGGCATGTTGATGAGCTTCGCCGATCATGTGCTCGGCACCGTGGTCTGGGAATCGATCGGCTACAGGCCGTGCTCGACCATCACCCTGAACTGCGATTTCGCGACGGCGGCCAAGCCCGGCGACCTCGTCGAGGGCGAGGCGCGCATTACCCGCGCCACCCGCTCGCTCATTTTCGTCAACGGCCTCCTGACCAGCCGCGGCGCCATCGTGATGCAGGCGACCGGCATCTGGAAGGTTCTCGGCGCATGAACGATCTCGACACCCCCGAGGGCTGGGCGCCCATCGTCACTCACGACCCTTTCGAGAAGGATGTCTTCGGCGATCGCGGTCCCGGCGCCGAGGGCGGCACGGTCACCTTCGCCTTCTACGACCGGATCGAGGAGGGCAAGCGCATCTTCGCCTTCCGGCCGGAAGCCCGCCATGCCAACGGCCTCGGCATCGTCCATGGCGGCGCGATCATGACCTTCTTCGATGCATCGCTCGGCTCCGCCGCCTGGGACGCGGTCGACCGCAGCCCGGCGGTCACCCTCACCCTCACCTCCGAATTCCTCTCCCCCGCCCGGCCCGGCGATCTCCTGATCTGCCGGCCGACGGTGACGCGGAAAGCCCGCTCCGTCCTCTTCGTCCGGGGCGAAATCATGATCGGCAACCGCCTGGTCGCGACCGCCAATTCGGTCTGGAAAGTGCTGGGCGCCTGAATCGAACAGTCGTCACCCCGGCGAAGGCCGGGGACTTCGGACGAGAAGAGGCGTGCCGCCTCAGTGCTCCCTGAGCAGCCGGCGCTTCATCCGGCGCATCCCCATCCACACCGCGCCCAGCACCAGCGGCAGGGCGAAGGCGACCACTTGCGTGGCATGGGGCAGGCCGGGCACCACCTCCTCCACCCCCTTCAGGAAATAGCTGATCAGCCCGACGACGTAATAGCTGATCACGACGACCGACAGGCCCTCGACCGTTTCCTGCAGGCGCAGTTGCAGGCCGGCGCGCTTTTCCATCGAGCGCAGCAATTCCTGGTTCTGGGCCTGCAGCGCGATCTCGACCCGGGCGCGCAGGATCTGGCTCGAGCGGGCGACGCGCTGGGACAGGCTTTCCTGCCGCGCGGCGGCGGATTCGCAGGTGCGCATGGCCGGGGTCAGGCGCCGGTTCATGAAATAGCCGACGGTCTCGAAACCGCCGATCGCCGTCTCGCGGCTCTCGGCGATGCGGTCTTCGACCAGGGCGTAATAGGCCCTCGCCGCGCCGAAGCGCCAGGCGCTTTCCGCCACCAGATTCTCGACCTCGGCCGCGATCGAGCCGAGTTCGGTCAGGAGGCCAGCATCATCCGCCCGCTCGCCCTCGGATTTCGAGGGAATGAAGGCCCCGGTCAATTCCGCCAGCCGCCGGTCGAGGGCGGTGGTGCGCTGGTTTACCCGCTGCGCCAGCGGCAGCGCGAGCAGCGCCAGCATCCGGTAGGTCTCGATATCGAGAAAACGCTGCACGACATTGCCGATGGTGCGCGGCACCAGATCGTCCCGCACGCCGAGGATCAGCTTCACCTCCCCCTCGGCGCCCAGGCGGAAGTCGGACCAGATTTCCGCCCGGCCCTCGCCGAGGGTGCTGGCGACCAGGGTCGCCGGGTCGAAATGGGCCATGGCCGCCGCTTCCGCCGCCACCATGCCCTGATGCACCTCGAAATCGACGACGGCGATATTGGTGCCCGGCGCTCCGGCGATCAGGTCGCGGATGCGGGGATCGGCCGCGCTCATGCCGACGCCGGGCACGACCACGGTCCAGGCGCAGCATTCGGTGTAGCGCTCCCACTTGATGGTGGCGCCTTCGATCGAGAAGCGGAATTGCCGTGCCCCGGCCTTCGGCGGCTGCAGGCCGAGGCTGTCGCACAGGCCGGCCAGATAGCCGAGGTCGGCGGCGGGATCGACGGCGCCATGGCGCGCGACATGGAGGATGCGCGAGGGCGCGGCCACGGCCATGGTCGGCCGCGCGTGCAACTCGTCCGCCAGGCGCTGCCGGGCGGGATGCATGACGCCGATACCGGCCGTGTCCTGCAATCCGTCGGGCATCAGGCGGCCTCGGCGGCCCCGGTGGCTTCGGCCGCGGTCACGTCGGCGCCGGCCGACAGGGTCCGGCTGACCGGACAGCGGTCGGCGATCGAGATCAACTGGGCGCGCTGCGCTTCGTCCAGCGCGCCGGTCAAGGTGATGCGCCGCTCGAAGCGGTCGCGGGTGCCCTTGCCGTCGGCACCGGCGACGACGACATGGCGAATGACCACCGAGACATGCTCGAGGGGGAGTTTCTTGCGCCCGGCATACATGCGCAGGGTCATGCAGGTGCAGGCACCAAGGCCAGCCATCACCAACTCGAACGGATCCGGCCCTGTGTCCTTGCCGCCGAGGGCTTCCGGCTCGTCGGCGCCAAAGACATGATGGCCGATGGTGACCACCTGGCCATAAGGGCCATTGCCGCTTTCACTGACCGAAACATCATGGCGATGGGCTTCGCTCATTCTCGCTCCCCTTCCCTGTTTTGACCGGGCCAGAAACCATAATGAAGCGGTTTCCGCCATTGGCGAGAGGGATGAGATGCGACCGATGCGCCCAGCGGGTCCCGTCAGGGCCGCCCTTCCGCCAGAGCCTCGCGGAAGCGTTCGGCATCGGTTCGCGCCGGCAGTTCGCGGTTGACCAGCCACAGCCCGAGCCCCACCAGCACGCCGCCGAGCCCTTGCAGCCAGCCGATGCCGGTATCGAGAACGGCCCAGGAAATCACCGTGGCGAACAGTGGCGCGAGGAACAGATAACCGCTCGACCGTGTCGCGCCGCCCTTCCGCAGGGCGATGAACCACAGGCCGAAGGACGCGGTGGAGCCCGGGATTGCCAGCCACAGGAACCACGCCCATTGCATCGGCGTTGTGCCCGCCGGCCATTCCTGGCCCCGGATCGCCGCGAAGAGAAGCAGCGCGACCGAACCCGAGAACATCTGCCAGAAGCTGAGGCTCCAGGCCGGCATGGGCAGGTTGCCGCGCTTGTTGACGATGGTCGATGTCGCCCAGGCCAGCGCCGAGCCAAGACCGATCAGCGCGCCGAGCAGGGCATTGTCGCCGCCGCCGACACCGCTCACCCCGATGGCCAGCGCCGCGCCGCACAGGCCCAGCACGAGGCCGGCCACGCGCACACCGTGCAGGGGCTCGCGCAGGAAGATTCGGCCGAGCAAGGCGACCCAGACCGGATTGGTGAACAGCAGGATCGCCGCGGTCGAGGCGGAGACATGCTCCATCGCCATGAACAGCAGGCCCATGGTCAGCGCCGTCTGCAACACGCCGATGAGGACCACCAGCGCCCAGCGCGACGGGCCGAGGCCCCTCGGAAACAGGTTCTTCCACAAGCCCCCCTCGGAGAGGGCCAGCAGCGGCAGCGTCGCCAGCGCCGCCAGCAGGAAACGCCAGCCCACCAGCAGGATCGCCGGCACGCCATGGATCAGCAGGATCTTGCCGGCGACGAAACTCGATCCCATCAGGAAGGTCGCCGCGACCAATATCGCGAGATAGGGAAGCCCGGTCCCCCGCATCACAGGGGCCGCCGCGCCGTGACGAATGCCTGCCTGCCCATCATGCCCCGTCCTCCCGATGTGTTCTTGGGTCAATGAACCCATCGGCGAGGCGGCGACACAACCGGTCCAAACGTCATGCCCGCATGTCGCGGGCGCAGGCGTCGATCCGTTATAGCGCCTGCACACGATCAATCCTCCCCCCTCGTCGTCCCGGCGCAGGCCGGGACCTTGTGACGAGAAGGCGCCCCAGCCGGCCAAAGATGCCGGCCTTCGCCGGCATGACGAGAGGGGAGAGAGCCCCTCGCCCTAGGACCGAAGGCCCGCGAGGGCGGAGCGCAGCATGGCCCCCGCGAGGCGCAGGCCCCGCAACCCGCGCTGGCGCAGGCCCCGGGCCGGCTGCGGCGCCTTGGCCGACAGAAGCTCGACGACATGCCAGACATCGCAGGGCAGGCCCGTCTCGGGATCGCAATAACGGGGATAGAGCAGCAGGGCACCCGCCACCAATTGGTCCAGCGTCAGCCGCCGTGTCCGGCGCGGCGTCTCGTGTCGGTCGTCGGTCAGGCCCCAGCCGGCATAAAAGGGCGAGCCGTAGGTGGTGACGGCAAGGCCGCGCGCCAGCGCCTCGAAACCGACGAGGGAGGTCATGGTATGGACCTCGTCGACCAGATCAAACAGACGCACCACGGATGTATCGACCACCACCTGATCGGCGAGGCCAAGGGCGACATCCCGGGGGATCGCCCCTTCCCGATTGCCGGCTTCGACATCGGGATGCGGCTTGTAGACGATGAAGGCCTCGGGCGCCGCCGCCCGCACGGCCTCGAGGAGGCCGAGGTTGCCGCCCACCCAGGGCGCGCCCAGGCGGACCGAGGCGTCGTCCTCCACCTGGCCGGGGACGAGGATGCGGCGCTGGCCGGGCTGCGCGCCGATGACGACATCCTGCGCCCGCCCGACGTTATATTTGGTCAGGCCCCGATCGACGATGGCCCGGCGCAGGCGCGCGGCGTCCGCCAGCACGCCCTCGTCGAAATTCGCGGTTTCCAGCAGGGTTTCGAGATCGCTCGGCCCGGTCGGGTCGAAATAGATGCCCTGGCGATCGACGACGAGGGAAGCCGCCGCGACATGGTCGGAGCCGAGCCCGACCGAGCGCAGGAAGCCATCCTCGATCCGCCACAGCGGGACGCCCGCATGGCGGCAGGCCTCGACCAGCCCCTCCGGCGCCCGCGCCGCCCAGACCGCGAGCCGGCCGCCGTCGCGTTTCGCCGTCTCGATCGCGCGGCCGACATCGGTCGCGAAACTGACCCGGCCCCAGCGGCTGGCGAGAAAGCGCCGCATCCTGGCGTGTTTCCAGGGGCGAAGGCCCATGACCACCGTATGTCCGGAGAATTCCGCGTCATTGCGCTTGATCCGCGCGATATGCCGGGCAACGCCGAGGGCCGTGCCGACCGGCCCGCCCAGTGGATCGAGATAGCGGCAGGCCCGGATATAGGCGGCGGCGACCACGGCGTCGAGATCAGGCCGCGCCACCCGCCAGGGGGCCGGCTGGCGGTCGTCGGTCAGGCCCCAGCCGGCATAGAACGGCAGGCCGAAGCAGGTGACCGGCACGCCCTGGATCAGCGCCTCCAGCCCGGCGAGGCTGGTCGCGACATAGACCCGCGCCGCCCGCGCCGCCAGCGACGGCCAGGATACCGCCCTTGATTCGAGCGGGATCCCCCGCGCCTTGGCTGCGTCGAGCAGGAAGCCCTCGCGCTTGCCGGCCAGGACATCGGGGTGAATCTTCACCCGCAGGTCCGCCCCCGGATTCTCGGCGATGGCGGCATCGAGCATGGCGAGAAAACGCGCGGCATCGACCCGCCCGCCGGCGATCGAGGCATCGCCCCGCGTCTGGTCGACGACAAGGACGAGCGGCCGGCCGCGGCCGGTGTCGTCGGCGGGGTCGAGATCGGGCGCGTCATTGTATTTGCCGATGAAATGCCGGCGCATCAGGGCCATCAGCTCGGCCGCGGCCTGGCGGTCGCCTTCGGGAATCGCCTGCCAGGCCTGCAGGTCCGCCTCGATCGCCGAGGCGGGTTCGGCCTCGTAATGGACACCCCGGTCGTCGAGCACGACGGAAAGCGGCGGCGTCCCCTCGACCCCGAGGCCGGCGGAGCGCAGGAAGCCATCCTCGACCGTGACGAACGGCAGGCCCCAGCGCGCGGCGGCCCGTATCGCCCGCCGCGCCGGCTTCTTGCGGCCCCAGCCGGCGACCGCCACGACCTCGGGCCCCGGGCGCTTCAACCCGCTCAACCAGACCGGACGGCCGACGGCCACGAGGAATCGGGCAAGGCCCCGCACCCGCCAGAACATGCCGATCGAGAGCACGCCGACGTGCCGACACGTCGCGGCGCTTTCTCCTGCTTCAGGCATGATCCCGTTTCCTCGTTACCCACACGCGCGAAAATAACCCACCCGGCCGGAACCAGGGGCGCTCAACTGTGTTCTGTGTAAGCCCCGTCACATCATCGTCAGTCAAATCATAGTAAACATGACGATGCGTCATGAGCGGCTTTGCAACAAATCGCCACGGCAACACTATTTTCGTGGCTTCATCGCCAGGCATCTTCGTAGACTGCATGTCCCAGCCGCACCATGGTAATGTCTGGCCCGATAATGGATCAAGCCCCGCGCAGCACCGACGCCCGTCCGGAAGGCGCTGACGCCGGACCGTCACCCGTGCCGCCGCGCAGCTATCTTTTCCTTCAGGGGCCGATCGGGCCGTTCTTCCTCAAGCTCGGCCTTGCCCTCAGGCGCCGTGGCCACAAGGTGGTGCGGGTCAATTTCAATGGCGGAGATCTTTACGACTGGCCCTGGCCCTGCGCCCGACTCTATCGCGGCGACGCCGCCGGATTTCCGGCCTGGGTCGGCGCGCTGGCCCGCCAGCACGAGATCACCGATATCGTCCTGATCGGCGACTGCCGGCCGCTTCATGCGGCGGCCTGCGAAACCCTGCGCGCCTGGCGCCCGGGCATCCGCGTCCATGTCTTCGAGGAAGGCTATCTGCGGCCCGACAACATCACCCTCGAACTCGACGGGGTGAATGCCAGTTCGTCGCTGCCGACCGATCCCGAGGAAATCCTGCGGTCGCCCGAGGCAATGATGCCGGTCATCGCGTCCGAACCCGTCGGGCCGCAAACCGCGATCATGGGCTGGCGCGCCACCATCGCCTATTTCTGTCTGTTCATGACGGGATGGCTGTTCCGCAAGTATCGCCACCATCGCGAGGCCGGCCCGCTGGCCGAATGGTGGTTCTGGGTCACGCGGCTGCTTGGCCGTCGCCGTCGCCTGGCGCGGGTCGCCCGCGAGGAGAAGGCGCTGCTGGCCTCGGGACAGGCTTTCTACCTCGCGCTGATGCAGTTGAACGCCGACAAGCAGATCGTCTTCCATTCGTCCTTTGGCTCCATGCGGGACTTCATGGCGGCGACCATCCGGTCTTTCGCCGACCATGCCCCGGCCGGCACCCTGCTGATCTTCAAGGGCCACCCGCTGGACAATGGACAGACACCCCATGCCCGCCATGCGCGGGATCTGGCCCGCGCGGCGGGTGTCGCCGACCGGGTGCACTTCCTTGACGGCGGCAATCTGACCGATCTGATCGGCGCCAGCCACGGCGTGATCACCATCAATTCCACCGCCGGCATCTCGGCCCTGCATCGCCGCGTGCCGCTCGTGGTGCTGGGTCGGGCGATCTACGACATGCCGGGCCTGACCCACCAGACCGGCCTCGACCGTTTCTGGACCGCGCCCGAACGGCCCGAGCGCGCCCTTTACATGGCCTGGCGCCAGGTTGTCGCCCTGCGCAGCCAGATCAATGGCGGCTTCTACAATGCGAGAGGCATGGCCCTGGCGCTGCCCGGCGCGCTGGAGCGACTGACGCGCGCGGCCCGGCCAAGGGCGGTACGGGCCAGCACGACCGACGCGCCGGCCCTGGCCCCGCAACCCGGCTCGCCGATCCAGGGCGGCAGTCCCGCCCCGTGCCCCGCCGACAGGCCGATCAGCGCTTCAGGAGGGACTTGAGCAGGGCCAGACCGCGCTTGCGGGGCTTGGTGTGATACATCGGCAGGGAAGCGATCAGCGGATGGCTGAACAGCCCGTCATTCCCGATGATGGCCAGGTCCAGCGGATCGACCGGCCCCGGAAAGACCTCGATCAGCCGGTCGCCATCGAAAGCCCTGGGCTCCCACGCCCGGTCGACGGCGGCGATGACATCCTCCCAGTCGGTCGGCTTGAGGCGGTGCTGGCGATAGGCCGGGATCCGCTCCACCCCGATACCGGAATAGAGATCGGCGATCCGCAGATCGACCTCCGCCTCGTCCACGGTCGGCAGGGTCAGCAGTCCGCTCGTGCCATTCCGTGGCGAGAAATAGAGGCAGGGAATGCCATAGCTCTCGGCGAAGACCATGCCGTGGAGGCTGGTCGAAATGATTCGCCGGCACGACAGGATTTCGTCCAGCTTGTCCTTCAAACCCGCCACCGAAACCGGCGTGACCGTATTGATCAGCCGCACCGATGAACCCAGCGAGGGCGGCACTTCATAGCGGCGATGGCGAGGGTTGGGATGCGCCTCGACCTCGCGATCCGCGAGATCGGACAGATGGATGATGACGCCCAGATCGTATTTCTTCTCGATCACGGGGCGGTAGAATCGCGGCAGCAACCAGACCGGATCGCCATGGACGCCCCGATGCCGGAACTCCGCCTTGTCGAGAATCTGGGCGGTGATCGGCCCCCTGGTCGCCGTGACACGATATTTCGTGCCGGGCGGGATCTCGAACAGCACGCGGTCCTTACCCGCGCTGGGGTTCCGATAGCGCGAAGCCCCGGAGCCCCAGACCGTCACCTCGCCATTGGTGAACAGATTGGCGATCGTGCCGACAGCGCAGATCCTCGGCTGCGGCGAATCGAAGAAGCAATGTTCGATCGGGCGGCCCGACACGCAAGCCACCATGACCGGGCTCAGGGCATCGCCGAGATTGAGATGATCGGCGGCGGTGGGCGCGGCAACCCAGCTGACTTTCAATGTTTCGGTCATCGTCCTTCGGGGCATGTGGCGAGATCCATTGGTAGAGCATGGCCCCCGCCCCTGTCCGCAAAAAAGAGTTGGGCCATATTCGACATTTTCGCGAACTCCATGCAAAAAAACATGAATTCGGCATCACCCCGGTATATGCCGATGCAAATCCCGCGGCCAATTTCCTTGCCCCCTATCGCCAAGCGAGGCGATGATCGGCTTGTGGGACGATTGCCGGGGGGCGGGCGCGGCCCGTTGAATCGATCAGCCGGGCATCCGCTGCGGGATGCCAGGCGACAGGGGAACAGACGTGACTTCACCTTCCACGCCGTCGTCGGCGCCCGCCATGCCGGTGAGCGGCACGATGGTCGCAGGACACGGCGGTGCACCGGGGACAATTCCGGGGCCCCTGTCCGGCATCCGAATCGGTGTCGACGGCTATAATCTGGCCCTCGCTCGCGGCACCGGCATCGCGACCTATGCCCGAGGCCTGACCCATTGCCTGCGCGACATGGGCTGCAAGGTCGATATTCTCTTCGGTCGCCGGGTCCAGCTGTCGCCCGAGCCCATTCTGCGCGAAATCGCCTTCATCGATCCCGATGGCGTGAAGCCCCGCCATCCGAAGCGCCAGCGCTTCGTCCAGGCCCTGACCTCGCCTTTCGGCTGCACGGCATCGATCATCGAAGTGCAGGGCCGCGTGATGGCGCGCGAGGTCGCGGCCAGCCTGCCGCATTTCGACCGGATCGCGGCGGTGCCCGATCTCGTCCACCGGGCCATGCGCCATTTCAATCGCTGGGGCCGTTTCCTGCGGGTGCGGATGGAAAACCCGCCCGCGATCATGCATTGGACCTATCCCCTGCCGATCCGCCTCGAAGGGGCGAGGAACATCTACACGCTGCACGATCTGGTGCCGCTGAAGCTGCCGTACCTGACGCTGGACGACAAAAAATACTACCACGCGCTGATCAGCCGATGCGTCGACAGCGCCAGCCACATCTGCACCGTCTCGACACGCTCCCGGGACGATATCCAGGAGATGTTCGGCGTTCCCGACGAGCGGATATCGGTCACCTACCAGTCGGTGGTCCTGCCCGAAATCAGCATCGGCCAGGACCCGGCCCAATCCCATCGCCTCGTCGCGGACGTCTACGGTTTTCCCTGGCAGGGCTATTTCCTGTTCTTCGGCGCGATCGAGCCCAAGAAAAACCTGCGCCGCCTGATCGAGGCGACGCTGAAGGCCTGCCCATCGCGCCCGCTCGTCATCGTCGGCGATGCGGCCTGGAAGGCCCTGGACGAGAGCAATTTCCTCGCCGACTACGAACGGGAAATCGCGCTGACCGGCGCGCCGCGCCGCCTGCTCAAATTCAGCTATGTGCCGATGGAGCATCTGGTCGCCCTGGTGCGCGGTGCCCGGGCGGTGCTGTTCCCCTCGCTTTACGAAGGTTTCGGCCTGCCCATCATCGAGGCGATGGCGATGGGGACGCCCGTCCTGACCTCGACCGAGGGCTCCATGCCGGAAATCGCCGGCGATGCCGCCCTGCTGGTCGATCCCTATGATATCGAAGCGATGGCGCGGGCCATCGCCGCGCTCGACACGGATGATTCCCTGACCGCCGCCCTCGCGGCGCGCGGACCGGAACAGGCCAGGCGTTTCGGCGTTCAACCTTATATTGAACGGTTGGAACTCATGTATTCGAAGGTCCTGGGCCAATTGCCCGGCTGAATGTGGTAGATCGGTTTCATGGCCAAGATCCTTCTCGACATATCCCGTCTCGCCGGCCGCGATCGTGACCGGCCGCCATCGGGGATCGACCGGATGGAATACGCCTATCTCTGCCACTTCCTGAACCAGCCCAAGCAGCGCGTCGGCTTCTTCAGCATCCGTGGCAACAAGTTTCGCCGCCTGACCTGGGAAAACGCCATCGCGAAACGGGACGAGATCGCCGCCGACTGGATCGATCGGGTCGACCCCGACCTGCATCGCCGGCTGCGCCGCTTCTCGCCCCTGATGGATCGCTTCGTCCGGGCCGGCGAGCGGCTGATGGGCGAAACCGTGCTGCCCGTGCCGGACGTGCAGGGCAAGACCATGTTCAAGCGCGGCACGCCGTCGTCGATCCTTCTGTCCGTCTCCCATGGCGGCATCGACAAGACCGACCTGTGGGTGAATCTGAAGCAGCGGCTGAATGCCCGGCTGGCGGTCTATCTCCACGACCTCATCCCCTATCATCACCCCGAGTTTTCCCGTGCCGGGGAAGATCGGCGTCATCTGGCCCGTCTGGCGACCATGATCAGCACCGCCGATCTGGTGCTGACGAATTCCCATGTCACCGCGCGGGAATTCAAGGCGTTCTGCGCCCAGCAGGACCAGACACCGCCACCCGTCAAGGTGCTGCCCCTCGGCGTCGCCCCGCTGTTCCGCGAGACCTCGCCCCTGCCACCCGACGAGGAGGTGCCGTGGTTCATCATGATCGGCACGATCGAGCCCCGGAAGAATCACTACCTGCTGCTCACCCTGTGGCGCCGCCTGCACACCCTTCTTGGCGACAAGACGCCCAAGCTGATCCTGGTCGGTCGCCGGGGCTGGGAAATCGAAGGTACCGAGCGTTTCCTCGACCGCTGCACCGACCTCAAGGACTGCGTGGTCGAATTGCCCAGCCTGTCGGATTCGCAGCTGTCCGAATTGCTGCGCCGCTCGCGGGCGCTGCTTTTCCCCTCCTTCACCGAGGGCTATGGCCTGCCGATCGCGGAGGCGCTGACCGTCGGCGTGCCGGTCATCTGTTCGGACATTCCAGCCTTTCGCGAAGTCGGCGGCGATATTCCCGATTTCATCGATCCGCTGGACGGTCCCCGCTGGATGGAAGCCATCCTGGACTATTCTTCCGCCCAGTCGGCGGCCCGCCAGGCCCAGATCGAACGCATCCGGGCTTACCATCCGCCGACCTGGGAGCGGCATTTCGCCATGCTCGAGGCTTCGCTGGCCCGCCACTGCAGCCTCGATGCGCCCGCTCAGCCCCTCGCGTCCGGAACCGCTCTGACGGCGGAGGCGCTGGCGCGGCCACCCGGCGACTGAGCCTCCCGACAACAACCGGCGGCGGGTCGCGACGCCTTTTCACCCCTTCGGTAGATATCGCGGCGTTGCCGGCAAATCAGGGCTGTATAGCCAGCGGCGCCCACAAGAGACACCCGCAAGTTTTTCTGGAACGACGGCTGGAATTTAGCATGTGCAACATGCCATTATCCGGCACGTCAAAGGCCACACGGGGGCGTGTGCTCGAAACACGGGCTAAGGGTTGGAGCAAATCATGAAGGAGCCTAAGGGATCATCGGCCAATGTCGCGATCATCTGCCCATCGGTGGGCAAGAGCTGCGGTATTGCCCGATACTCTCATTATGTCGCGCTCTCGCTGAAGAAGCTGGGCATGGCGACGACGCTCATGCGCTCGTCAACGGAACTTTTCGTCGGCGATCCCGACGCACCGGCCTATGATTTCATCCTGGTTCAGCACGAATACGGCCTGTTCGACAATCTCTCACCGCTAGGGACAGGCGAGACGACCTCGACCCTGGTCGGCAATGTCGAGCGCTATCTGGCGGCGCATGAAGGGGCCCGCGCGGCCATCATCATGCACACGGTGGTGTTGACCGACCACGTGCTGAACATCATGAACCAGTGCCTGTTCAATTCGTCGATCCCGGTGATCAACCTGAACAGCCGGGGCTGCTACGAGCTCGCGATCCCGCATCTCGAGCACGGCGTCTTCGTCTACGAAGATGGCCAGACCACGACCTCCAAGAGCAAGTCCGGCGGCAACCTGCGCCGCGACCGGCCGACGGTCGGCAGCTTCGGCCTGTTGTCGCCGAACAAGAAGCCGACCCTGATCATCGACATCTGCGAACGCGCCCAGGCCAATTTCATCGGCAATTTCGCGACGACGAGCCGCACCGCCGCGCGCGAGCTGCTCGACTATGCCGAACGGATGAAGGTGCCGGCCACGGTCTTCACCGATTTCTGCGAGGAGAAGGATCTCCTCGACCGACTCGCCCCGATGGATTTCGGCGTCGTCACCCAGGAACCCATCGCCCATTGGGCGACCTCGGGCTCGATCCGCTTCCTGTTCAATTTCGGCGTGCCGATCCTCGTGCCCTATGGCCCGCAGTTCGAGGACTGCGGTGAAGGCGTGATCTTCGCCCATCAGGACGAGATGCATTTCCGCATCGACGAACTCTTCGCCAGCCCCGACAGTTACGAACTCGCCTGCGAGCGCAGCAAGGCCTTCGCCCGCAAATACGAGATGTCGAAGGTCTACGAGAAATTCCTGAACATGCTGGCGACAACGCCGCCCTCGGCCCTGACCGGCTATCGCATGAGGAATTTCCGCGATCAGCGTCGCTCCCTGACCATGGTCGACCTCATGCTCGCCGCGGGCCAGCGGGAAGGCCAGGCCGTCGAGGCGGCTGAACAGGCCGTGTTGTCGGCCTGCGGCGGCGAAGGGGAGGCTTCGGCCGCGCTGCAGGGGGCGATCGATACCCAGATCGCGTCCACGCCGCTGCGCTTCGCCATCGCCTGCGAGGGGCTGATCACGCCTTACCTCTTGCCCGCCGACCGACTGAACCTGCTCGCCTCGTGCTCGACATTGCCGAGCAACCTGTATCAGGTGGAACGTTTCCTGTCCCATGACGACAGCCTGTCGCCCCTGGTCCGCCGCGAGTCCCTGCGGGACATCCAGGGCATCCAGCGCGAGTACCACGACGTCGTCTCGAACAAGATCTTCTCGGCCAGCGTGACCGGCAAGCTGGTCAAGCAGTTGTTCCCCGAGACCTACGCCAAGACCGATCGCGACACGGTGCAGAACCTGCGCCGGCTGATGCAGGACTATATCGACCGCATCGGCTTCCGTGGCACATCGGGCAAGGCGCCGGTGCGCCTGCCGGTGATGCTGATCATCCCGGCGGCCAAGATGCTCTCCTATCTCAGCCGGGTCGGTGGACTCTCGGGCGCCGATATCATCGGTCTCGTCCAGGCCCTGGGCCTGCCCGACGACGTGTTCGACAATCGACTGTCGTGGGTCGAAGCCGCGGCGAAATACATCACCGAGAAGACCGATACCCCGGTTTCGGCCTCTATCGGCAATCCGACCGAATTTCAGACGCGTTATCGCGCCTTCAAGGCCGAGTTCGCGATGATGTCGGACGAACAGTTCTTCTATTCGGCCATCGCCCTGTTCTTCAAGACCCAGCCGCCGCGCGCCCGTCTTGACGACATCTGCCACGCGATGGAGCACAAGACCCGGACCGAGACGCTGCTGTTCATTTCGCAGCAGCCCGAGGCGACCCTGTTCCAGAGCGCGATCGTCGACATCGACGGCGACGCCTCGCACGAGGATCTGACCAAGCCGGTCCTGATCAAGAAGATCATCGACGAGTTCTTCCTTACCCAGAATAGCTCGTTCGACACCGTAGTCTCGGAGCAGAATTTCTACCAGACCGCCCGCTTCTGGTTGTTCGGCACCATGCGCTCGGGCATGGGCAACGACCTGTTCCGCGAGAAGAAGACCCTCGGCCTGAAAGACCGCCTGAAGGCCAAGGCGGCGGAATTGGTCGAGCCCATGTGGCTGCCGGACGAACTGGTCCCCGGCCTGATACAGGCGATCAGCGGCCCCGACGCCAAGTCGGCGCTGACCCTCCTGTTCGGCGGCCCGATCGATCAGACGGTGATCGCGGCGGTTTCCGAGAATGCCTCGGCGATCAAGACCCTGTTCGATCTCAACCTCGTGCTCAACGCCACGCTCGGCACGGTCACCGAACTCAACGTCCAGCCCGAGCCCTGGAGCAAGACCGCGGGCCAGATGCCTGCGCGCTCGCGCACCGGCACGATGACTCCATTCCAGGAAAGCCAGGTCGGCACGAAGTCGATGGCGATCTTCGACCCGTCGGCCGTGGGTGAACTCAGCGTCGTCGGCCTGCCCGATCGCATCTGGGTCAACGCCTGGAATTCGATCTCGCGCTTCTCGGGCGCCAAGGTCGCCGGCCCGGCCGAATTCCGCCGCGTCTCGCCCTGGACCATCGCGATCGACCAATTGACCGAGGACGACGAGATCGACTTCGTCATCGTCCACAAGGGCCAGATCGATACGATGCAGAAATGGCTGAAGGATGAGATCGCCAAGAAAATGCATCCCTACTTCGCCAACGAAGTGTTCATCGTTTTCAGCAAGCCGGAAGTGACGCCGCTGTTCTTCGACGAAGTCCATGTGCGTGTCGCGCGAGAGTTGCTGTCCCAGCGCAAGAACAAGGGCATCGCCAAGGGGTTGGGCAAGCTGCTGACCCGCTGACCCTCTCCGGGTCCGCCCGTTCGACAGGAAAAACGCCGCAGGAGTCGAACTCCTGCGGCGTTTCAGTGTTGATGTCGATGTAGCGACAGACGGAGAGACCCATGTCCCGGGAAGCGTTCATTGCCGCCAATCGCTTCGGTCTCGGCCCCCGGCCCGGCGAATTGTCCGCGCTTTCCGGCGATCCGCGCGGCGCCCTGTTCGAACAGTTGAAATCGGGTCCCGTCCCGACCGATCTGCCGGGCACAGCGGGTGCGCTCGATGTCGCCGGCTCCCGCAAGGCGATGATGGCCGAGGGCAAGATGGACGCCAATGACGACGGCCGGCCCGACAATCCCGTGCGCGAACTTTACCTGCGGGAAGTCACGGCCCGGTTCGACCGCTGTGTCGCCAGCACGGCGCCCTTGCATGACCGGCTGGTGCTGTTCTGGTCCAATCATTTCACCGTCTCGGTCGCGCGCAGCGGCGTCGTGCCGCTGGCCGGCGTGTTCGAGCGCGAGGCGATCGCGCCCCATGTCACCGGCCGCTTCGAGGATCTGCTGACAGCGGCGACCCTGCATCCCGCCATGCTGACCTATCTCGACCAATATCGCTCGGTCGGCCCGAACTCGAAGGTCGGGCAGCGCAAGGATGCCGGCCTCAACGAGAACCTGGGGCGCGAAGTTCTGGAGCTGCACACGCTTGGCGCAGGCGGCGGCTATGGTCAGGGTGATGTGATCGCCCTCGCCCGCATCCTCACCGGCTGGTCCGTGGTTACCGGCGGTGGCGACACGTCGAAACGCTTCGGCTTCGATCCCAACCGCCACGAGCCGGGCGACAAGACATTGGTCGGCACCCGGATCCGCGAAGGCGGCGAACAGGAAACCCGCGATGCCCTCGCCATGCTGGCGCGTCATCCGTCCACGGCGAAACATCTCGCGACCAAACTGGTCCGCCATTTCGTCGCCGATGATCCGCCGGCCGCCGCGGTGGATGCCATCGCCGCCGTCTATCTGAAGAGCGATGGCGACCTCGGCGCCGTCACCAGGGCCGTGATCGGCCTTGACGCCGCCTGGGCCGACCCGCTCGCCAAGATGAAAACCCCGTGGGAGCTGACCGTCGCCATGGCCAGGGCGCTGGGGGGCGAGGCCGCCGCGATCGATGGCCCCTTGCTGTTCCGCCGCCTGCGCGGCCTTGGTCAGGCGCCCTTCGGCGCCCCCTCCCCCGCCGGCTGGCCGGATCGCTCGACCGACTGGCTGGGTCCCGATGCCCTGATGCGGCGGATCGACCTCGGCGCCGACATCGCCAACAAGGCGGGGGCTCGCCTCGATCTCGCGGCCCTGCTCGATGGCACCATCGCCCCCGTGCTGACGCCGGCCAAGACCCAGTTCATCAAGGGCGCCGGCGACCGCGCCTCGGGCATCGCCATGATCTTCGCCTCCCCCGAATTCCAGCAGAGGTGACCCCGATGATCTCCGCCCTGAATCGCCGTGGCCTGTTGCAGGGCCTGCTCGGCGCCGGCCTGCTCGCCTCGGTTCCGCGCTTTGCCTATGCGAAGACGCCGGACGACCGCCGCTTCATCTTCATCATCCTGCGCGGCGGCATGGATGGCCTCGCCGCCGTGCCGCCGGTCGGCGACAAGGATTACGTTGCCCTGCGCGGCCCGCTCGCGATCGCCGCCCCGGGCCAGGCGGACGGTGCCCTGCCGCTCGACGACCGCTTCGGCCTGCACCCCGCCC
>NZ_JBAQRT010000350.1:0-16253 GCF_049306435.1 Zavarzinia sp. | reverse complement strand
GGGTCGGCATCGGCACGCCCGCGACATTGGTGCCGCCGGGCGGCAGGGCATAGGCGATCAGCCCTTCACCCGGGGTCGCCGAACCGGGGGCCGGCGCCGGCTCGACCGGGCGCATCGGCAGACGGTCGATCGAGGTGATCTGCGACGGCTTCACCGGCTTCAGGTCGAGATAGCGCTCCGCGAGGTCCTGGATGCGGGACGGCTGGTTCATGAAGGCCCATTCGGCGTCGAGCACCTGGATCGACTGGCGCTCGCGGGTGACGCCGCGATGCAGCTCGCGCGCTTCCTGCTCGAGGAGACGGACTTCGTATTTCACCTGATACAGGGTGGCGGCGGTGCCGACAGCGAGGCCGATGGCGGCCAGGGTCAGGATTCGGCTCATCGGCGTGCCTCCTCGATATCGGAAAAAGCCGGGGCCTCGGTCCGCCGCGCCGCGCGCAGGCGGGCCGAACGGGCCCTCGGATTGACGCGGATCTCGTCCTCGGCGGGCTTGGCCGCGCCCCGGAAGAGAAGTTCGAAACTGGGCGCCCGTCCGCCGGCACGGACGGGCGCATGGCGCGAAGGGGCACCCTCTGCCCCGGCGCGCTTTGACAGGAAACGCTTCACCGCCCGGTCTTCCAGGCTGTGGAAGGAGACGACGGCGAGGCGGCCGCCCGGGCGCAGCAGGCGCTCGGCGGCGGCGAGGCCCCGGTCGAGTTCGCCCAACTCGTCGTTCACGGCGATGCGCAGGGCCTGGAAGGTCCGGGTCGCCGGATGGATGCGGTCCCGCTCCGCCCCGCGGCCGATGGCGCGGGCGACGATCTCGGCCAGGGTCCGCGTTCTGGTGATCGGGGCATCGCCCCGGGCCGCGACGATGAAACGGGCGATCCGGCGCGAGGCGCGCTCCTCGCCGTAGTCGTAGATGATGTTGGCGAGATCCTCTTCGGCGGTCTCGTTCACGATGTCGGCGGCGGTGCGGCCGGGACCGCCCATGCGCATGTCGAGGGGGCCGTCCTCGCGAATGGAAAAGCCGCGCTCCGCCTGATCGAACTGCATGGAGGACACGCCAAGGTCGAGGGCGACGCCATCGACGCCATCGATGCCCCGGGCGGCCAGCAACGCCTCCATGTCGCCGAAGCAGCCTTCGAGCATCATGAAACGCGCGCCGAATTCCGCCTCGAACGCGCGGCCCCGGGCGACGGCCGTCGGGTCGCGGTCGATGCCGACGACAAGCTCCGGCGCCGCGCCCAGAAAGGCCCGGGCATAGCCGCCGGCGCCGAAAGTGCCGTCGACGATGGTCTCGCCGGGGGCGGGGGCGATCGCCTCGACCACTTCGCGGCCGAGGACCGAGATATGGGGGCCTTCAGTATTCAGCATCGTGCTCATGCCGCGCCTCCCCCGTTCCCGGTGCCGTTGCCGGTGACCGGCGGGCGGGCGGGCCAGGACAGACGGCCGCGCGTCTCGCGGGTGATCTGGGCGGCCTTGGCGTTCATCTCGGCGAAGGCGGTCGGCTCCCAGATGCGGAACTGCTGGCCAAGGCCGACGAAGACCACGGCTTCCGACAGGCCGGCATGGGCGATCAGGCTTTCCGGCAGGATGATGCGGCCTTCCGGGTCGAAGCCGAGCTGATGGGAGGCGCCGAAAATCGCGGTCGAGAAAGCCTCGCGCTCCGCCGAGAAAGGCGGCAGTTCGTCGACCATGGCGGCGAGCCGCTCGAAATAGGCGGCACCCGAGCCGTCGATCGCCGGATGATCGAGCGACGGATAGACGAAAACACCGTTGAAGCCCTGGGACGTGGCAAGCGTGCGGAAGGGCGCCGGGACGGAAACCCGCCCTTTCTTGTCCACCTTGTTGGTGTATGTGGACGTGAACAACGCCAGCATCGAATGCCCCCGGTCCACCCCGCTCGCTGCGACGGGTCAGGGGCTTGTCGCGCCTGCGGGATGGGATGTCTTGGGATATCATGGGTAAAGATGGGCGGTCAATGGGCGGACAAGGTAAATGGCAGGAATGAACCCCTGGCGAGACCTGTTTGCTCATTTAAAAGCCGTGAAACGGCGGTGACGCCCCGCCCCGGACTCTCCGCATGGCGCTGTTCGGTAAGCTCGCGTTGCCGCGTGTTCCGACCCTGCGACCGCCGGATGCCGAGATCCTGCCGCAGGCCCGGGAACTGTCAGCCGCTCCAGATCCAAGCTGCCATCGCGTCAATCTCCGCCCGGCGGAACCCAGCCTTCAGTCTGGGCCGAATGGCAAAAGGCCGCCTTCGAGGGACGGCCTTTTGATCAAGCACCTGAGCGTGTTCGAGTATTTGGCTGCGGGGGCTGGAATTGAAGCCGGCACCGCGCACTCTCCGTCCGGCCCGATCGCTGTCCTGCGCCGGGACGGGGAAGAATGACGGTGGCGGCGATGACCGGGGGCCGGCCTTGGCGGCCAGGCCCCGTCACGCTTCAGACCACCAGGAAATCCATGCTGCTGAGCGCGGCCTTGTTGGCCAGCGTGGCAAACTGGATCATCTCGATCTCGCCCGATCCGTCTTCGTCGAAGAAGAGTTCACCCGTCGATCCGTTGTAGAGGATCAGGTCGCTGTCGTCCGCGACCCCGGCCGAGATATCCTTGAAAGCCGAGGCATCGAGACCACCGAGCGCCAGTGTGTCGAATATGAGGACCGAAAGCTGGATCAGGTCGTGCACCGGCGCGGACGCGGCAGTGAAATCCATGATCGTGTCGGTGTTGCCGGCACCGAGCGCGGTGCTGAACATGAATGTGTCGGCGCCGCCGAAGCCGAACAGGACGTCGTTGCCGGCGCCGCCATTCAGAATGTCGTTGCCATCCCCGGTGCTGAGGCTGTCGTTACCGTTGCCGGTCCAGATGTCGAAGCGCTCGACACCCGAGAAATCGACCCGGTTCCGGTCGCCGTAATCGGGCGCGGAGAGATAGATGCCGCTGTAACCCGTGGCCAGGCTGCCCGTGAAGCCGTTGGTGTAGATGTCGTAACCCGACACCGCCGACCAGTTGACCACCAGCGTATCGCCGCTGCCGGCTCCCAATGCCGCCACGTCCTTGCCGCCGGCGACGGTCACGGTATCGTTGCCGGCGCCCGTGGTGACCGTGTCCTGGAAGAAATCGGCCCGTGTCGTGATGACGTCGGCACCGGCGCCCGTGGTCAGCGTCAGCATTTCGATGCCGCGCACCGAGCCGCCCGTGCCATAGGCGGCGGCACTGGTGCTGTTCAGGTCCAGTACGAAGGCCTGTCCCGCCGTCAGCGCCGATTTATCCGCGACCCAGCGGTCGCTGCCGATACCGCCGTCGATGACATCATTGCCCTTGCCCGACGACAGCGTGTCGTTGCCGGCGCCGCCGCTCAAGGTGTCGTTGCCGTCCCCCGTGGTGATGCTGTCCCCCTCGCCGCCGGTCTTGATGTCGAAGTGCTCGACGCCCGAGAAATCGACCCGACTCCGGTCCCCATAATCCGGGTCCCCGCGATAGGTGCCGCCATAGCCGCCGGCCAGGCTGCCGGCGAAGTCGTAGCTGCCGAAGCCGTAACCCGTGACGCCGGACCAGTCGACCACCAGCGTATCGCCGGTGCCCGCCCCCATTGCCACGACATCCTTGCCGCCGGCAACCGTGACCGTGTCGTTGCCCGCCCCCGTGTCGATCGTATCGTTCAGGAAACTGGCCAGCGTCGTGATGACGTCGGCCCCCGCCCCCGTGGTCAGGGTCAGCATCTCGATGCCCTTGACCGACCCGCCGGAGCCATAGGTCGAGGCGGTGGCGCTGCGCAGGTTCAGGGTGAAGCCCTGCGACCCCGTCAAGGCCGATTTGTCGGCCACCCAGCGGTCGGTGCCGAGGCCGCCGTCGATGACGTCGTTGCCCTTGCCCGACGACAGCGTGTCGTCGCCCGCCCCGCCGGCAAGCCTGTCGTCGCCATCGCCGGTCGCGATGCCGTCGTTGCCGTCGCCGGTCCTGATGTCGAAGTGTTCGACGCCGGCGAAATCGACCCGGTTCCGTTCCACATAGTCAGGGTCGCCGCGGTAGGTGCCACCATACCCTGTGACCAGGTCGCCGGCGAATTCGTAGCTGCCGAAACCGTAACCGGTGACGCCCGACCAGTCGACGATCAGCGTGTCCGTGCCGTCGCCGGCCAGGACCACGTCCTTGCCGCCCTTGACCGTGATGATGTCGGCGCCGCCGTTGGTCTCGATGAAATCGCCCAGGAAATCGGCCCGGGTGACGATCCGGTCGGCACCGGAGCCGGTGGCGAAGCGGCCGCCGCCGGCAAGGCCCAGCGACTCGATGCCCTTCACCGTCCCTGTCGCCCCACCAGAGGCCAGACGGTAGGTGGAAGACGAGGCGGTCAGGTCGATGATCAGGGCCAGGGTCGCGTCCGACTTGTCTGCCTGCCAGCGGTCGGCACCGCCGGCGCCGCCGTCGATGATGTCCGTGCCCTTGCCGCTGACGATGGTGTCATTGCCGGCGCCGGTCGCCAGCCTGTCGTCACCATCGCCGGTCGCGATGCCGTCGTCGCCGGCGCCGGTCTTGATGTCGAAATGTTCGATCCCCGCGAAGTCGAGCCGGTTCCGTTCCGGATAGTCGGGGTCCCCGCGATAGGTACCGCCATATCCCGCGGCAAGGCTGCCGGCGAAATCATAGGTGCCGAAGGCGTAAACGGTGACGCCCGACCAGTCGACGATCAGCGTGTCCGTGCCGTCGCCGGCCAGGACCACGTCCTTGCCGCCTTTCACCGTGATGGTGTCGTCGCCGCCGTTGGTCTCGATGAAATCGCCGAGGAAATCGGCCCGGGTGACGATCCTGTCGTCGCCCGCGCCGGTGGCGAAGCGGTTGCCCGTGCTGTTGCCGAGCCCCAGCGCCTCGATCCCCTTGACCGAGCCGAGGGCACCGCCATCGGTCAATCGGTAGCTGGAGGACGACCGGTTGAGGTCGATGATCATCGCCAGCGTCGCATCGGATTTGTCGGCTTGCCAGCGGTCGGCCCCCGCCGTCCCGCCGTCGACCACATCGGTGCCCTTGCCCGTGACGATGGTGTCGTCGCCGAGGCCGGTCGCCACCTTGTCGTTGCCATCGCCCGTCGCGATGCCGTCGTTCTGATCGCCGGTCTTGATGTCGAAATGCTCGATGCCGGAGAAATCGACCCGGTTACGGTCGGAATAGTCGGGATCAGCGCGGTAGGTGCCGCCATATCCCGCGGCCAGACTGCCGGTGAAGTCGTAGGTGCCGAAGCCGTAACCGGTGACGCCCGACCAGTCCACGATCAGCGTGTCCGTGCCGTCGCCGGCCAGGACCACGTCCTTGCCCGCCTTGACCGTGATGGTGTCGGCGCCGCCATTGGTTTCGATGAAATCGCCGAGGAAGTCGGCCCGGGTGACGATCTTGTCGTCGCCGGCACCGGTGGCGAAGCGGTTGCCGTCGGTATTGCCAAGGCCCAGCGCCTCGATCCCCCTGACCTTGCCGAGCGCGCCGTCCGCGGTCAGCCGGTAGCTGGAGGAGGAACGGGTAAGGTCGATGGTCATGTCGACCGCCGCATTGGACTTATCGGCATGCCAGCGGTCGGCGCCCGTCGTCGCGACCTCGCCCACCATCGTCACGCCGCCGTCGATGGTGTCGATGCCCTTGCCGCTGACGATGGTGTCGTCCCCGGCGCCGGTCGCGACCTTGTCGTTGCCGTCGCCAGTCGTGATGCTGTCGCCCTGGTCGCCGGTTTTGACGTCGAAATGCTCGATGCCGGAGAAATCGACCCGGTTACGGTCCGAATAGTCGGGATCCGAGCGGTAAATGCCGCTGTAGCCGGCGGCGAGGCTGCCGGCGAATTCGAAACTGTAGCTGCCGTAACCGGCGACGCCGGACCAGTCGACGATCAGCGTGTCCGTGCCCGTGCCCGCGGTCACCACATCCTTGCCGCCGGCGACCGTGACCGTGTCGTTGCCGGCGCCCGTCGTCAGACTGTCGTTCAGGAAGGAGATCAGGGTCGTGATGGTGTCGTTGCCGGCGCCCGTGGTCAGGGTCAGCATCTCGATGCCGCGCACCGAACCGCCCGAGCCATAGGTCGCGGGCGTCGCGCTGCGCAGGTTCAGCACCATGGGGCGCTGCGCGGTGAGGCCCGACTGGTCCGCGACCCAGCGGTCGTCGCCCAACCCGCCGTCGATGACGTCGTTGCCCTTGGCGCTGGCCAGCGTATCGTTGCCGGCGCCGCCATTGAGGGTGTCGTCGCCGTCGCCCGTCGCGATACTGTCGTTCTGATCGCCGGTCCTGATGTCGAAGTGCTCTATCCCGGTGAAATCGACCCGGTTCCGTTCCGCATAGTCGGGGTCGCTGCGGTAATTGCCGCTGTAGCCGGCGGCCAGACTGCCCGCGAAGTCGAAGGTATAGATGCCGTAACCGGCCACGCCCCCCCAATCGACCACCAGCGTGTCGGTGCCGGCCCCCGCCTCGATCACGTCCTTGCCGCCGCGGCCGCCGCCCAGGCGGTCGGCGCCGCTGCCACCATAGAGGTGGTCGCTCCCGGTGCCGCCCGTCAAATCGAACCGCTCGACGCCGGTAAAGGATGTCGTGAAGAAATAGTCGGTGGAATAGGACACGCCTTCGCTGACGACGGTGACGGTGTGGGAATAGCTGCGATAGATATTGTCCTGCAGGAAGATGCCGGAGGAAGCGGCCGACCAGTCCATGACGAGCAGGTCGCCACTGCCGAGTCCGCCATTGAACGTGGCGCCGTAAGAAGTCGCCAGGTCGACCGCCAGCGTGTCGTTGCCGCCCTTGCCGTCAAAATACGTGCTGGTGCGCTGGAAGCTGGGATCGGTCGACGGCAGGCCGGCGGGATTGATGACCGTGCCGCGCACGTCGAGGAAATCATTGCCGTCGCCCGCCTCGAGGTCGATGGCCTCGATGGACGAAAGGATGGTGCCATTCGACAGCGTGACGGTGCCGTTACCCATGGCGTCCTTCAGGACGATCGTATTGTTGCCGCCCGACAGGCCGATCACGGCCCGGTCGAAGCCGTTGCCGCCCCGGAGCGTGTCGACGCCGCCGCCACCGGCCAGCGTGTCGTCGCCGCCATTGCCGCTCAGCGTATCGTTGCGTTCGCCACCCCGGAGCATGTCGCCGCCGGCGCCGCCGGTCAGGTTGAAACGCTCGACTTCCTTGAAGTAGAGGTTCTGGCCGTTGCTGAAGATGCGATAATTCCCGGCCTCGCCGATCACCGGGGAACTCGTGGTGCCCAGCGCGCTATAGAGGATGGCGCTCTGCGCCCCGGACCAGTCCATGACCAGCAGGTCGTCGTCACCCGACCCACCGTCATAATTGTCGGTGCCGCCCGCCGTATCGTTGAAGATCGCGGTATCGTTGCCGCCATGCCCGAAAACAGTGTCCGAGCCGGTGCCGGGCGTGAACGTGTCGCCGCCGTCCGTATAGGGATCGTCGTCGTCGGCCTTGGCCGTGTTCGGGTCGACCCGATACATGCGGACATTGTCGAGCAGCGTGCCGCTGGCATCGGAATCGGTGCTGATTTCCTTGAAGGTCAGGCGGTTCTTGTCGCCGCCGCTGCCCGCCCCGCCGACGAGGTCGATATAGTAGACCAGCGTGCTCGTGGTCGGGTCGATATAGGCATTGGTGTTGCCGTCGATGGTCCAGTTCAGCTTCTGGCCGCCCCAATAGACCTCGAGCCGGGCGCCGGAGCCGTCGAGCTTGCTCGCGTCGAATGCGAGGCGATAGAGCACGCCGTCTTCGGCCCGCGTCAGTTGCTGGGTGATCGAGATATTGGAGGCGGAGCTGTATTGCTCCATGTCCAGGCCGAACTTGCCCTCCGAAGGAACGCCCGCGTCGCCCACGGTGAACAGTTCCATCCCCGGCCCCGACAGCCTGGTCCAGCCGTCGACCTGGCTGACCGAGGTGACATAACCGTTCGTGCGGATGACCGGATTGGCGATGACTTCGAAGCCGCCGTTGACGACGAGGTTGCTGTCCGCGCCATGGAAGGTTTCGTTGCCGAGGGCGCCGGTGATGCTGTCGGCCCCCAGGCCGCCACGGATGACGGTCGTCGTGGTGCTGGAGGTGATCGTGTCGTCGAAGGAACTGCCGGTCAGATTTTCGATCGAGATCAGGCGGTCGCCGGTCGCATCGCCGCCCGTGGGGGCAATGTATTGGGCATGAGACGGGTCGAGTTTCGCGCGGGCCAGGTTGACGGTGACCGCGGCGCTGGACGCGCTGTAACTCACCGTGTCCGTGCCGTTCCCTCCGTCGAGCGTGTCGCCGCCGCCCCGGCCGTCCAGCACGTTGTCGGCGTCGTTGCCGGTGATCGTGTCGTTGCCGGCGCCGCCGACGGCATTCTCGATCAGCGAGCGGGTATCGTTGTCGTAGAGCAACGCATTGGCGATATTGCCGCGGGCGAAATGGTTGGTGCCGTCGTCGGCGCCGAGCCAGGCGCGCTGCGTGTTCAGCGCTTCATTGCTGACCGTCGTCCAGTTGCCCGGCCGCAGGTCGATGGTCAGGGCTTGGGTGCCGTAATTCGAGAAGTCATAGGTGTCGATCCCGCCGCCGTCCCAGACGGTCTGGAAGATCATGTTGCGCGCGGGCGCCTGGTCCTGCTGCGGCGTGCCGTTGATCGACATCCGGCCGGTGGTGGTGCTCCAGCTATAGATCGAATTGTCGGCGTTGGTCGTGAAGTCGGCACCATAGAGATATTGCAGCGCGGCAATATCGGCCTGCATCAGCCCGATCGGGTAGTCCGCCGCCGTATTGCCGACGGTCGGGCTGCCGACGTACCGCTTGTACGTCATGATCGAGTATTCCTGGCTGTCGTGGTCGCTGGGCAGCCTCGGGAATGCCTCGCCGTGGACGGTCTGGGTGGCGTGGCCGTGTTTCAGGCCCAGCGCATGGCCGATCTCATGCGCGATGCCCGCGGCCCAGCCGAAAGTGCCGGGTACGGGGTTGTTGTAGGTGGTCTTGTTGAACCAGGCGTCGCCATGGGCATAGTCGGGGAAATTGGTCGGGTCGGGGGGCGTCGCCTCCGCGGAATTATTCGATCCCCCCGGCACATGCAGCGTGTCCGTCGCCCCGGTGTCGAGCGAGTCCACCATGGCGAAGCGCAGGTTGGCGCTGGTGTCGGTCGTGAGCTGGAAGCTCAACTGGGTGACGGCCGCGACATTGTCCAGCATGCGCTGGACGCCGGCCTTCTGGGCTTCGTTGAAGGCGACGTGGCCGTTGACCGCTTCGTAGCCGTCATCCGTGTATTCGACGGAAGAACTGGTAAAGGCGTAGGTCAGTGTCGTGAGGGTCCATTTGTACCCCCACAAAAGACCGTTAATATCCCCCGTGTCGCCCGCCTTTTTATTGACGGACGCATAAGTTGTACCAGAACCGCTCATAAGTGTCCCCCCCCCGGAACAATAGGGCGGAAGTATGTCCTGTCGGTGACCTAAAGCAACAGGATTACTGCGTGTCTAAGCGGTGGGAATTGCTCGCGAATTGACAGCACAGGCAGGTTAGCCATGCTGCGATGGAGCTGACCCGTTTGCTCCATCGAACACGATCATCGGCGGGCGTCGAACAACCCACCTTCGGCCGGTTTCAGCCGGGGATCGCCCGCCTGAGCAGCGCGTCCAGCCAATCCGCGAACACCTGCAGGCGCCGCGAGAGATGTTGGCGGTGGGGATAGAGCAGCGTCATCGGCATCGCCTCGGCGCGAAAGCCCGGCATGACCTCGACCAACTCGCCCTTCGCGAGGTGGGACTGGACGTCATAGGCCGGAATCTGGATCAGGCCCAAGCCGGCGAGACAGCAGGCGATATAGGCTTCGGCGCTGTTGACGGTGACCCGGCCCGGCAGGGGCCGGCCCCGGACCTCGCCCGCCTCGAGCCATTCCCAGTTCTCGATCCGCCCGGTCGAAGGCGAGGCATAGTTGACGGCGACATGGCCATCGAGATCGGCGGGCGACGTCGGCGCGCCGTGGCGGGCGAGATAGCCGGGACTGGCGACATTGATCAGCTCGAGATCGCCGATCTTGCGCGCGACGAGGCCGGAGTCGGCCAGCGGCCCGACGCGAAGCACGCAATCGATACCCTCCTCGACCAGATCAACCGCCCGGTCGGTCACCCGCAGGTCGATATCGAGCAGGGGATGGCTGGCCAGCAATGTCGGCAGGGCCGGGGCGATGATCAGCCGGCCGATCCGCCCCGGAACATCGATCCTGAGACGGCCGGCCGGCCCGGTGGCGCTGTGGCGAAACAGTCCCTCGGTCTCCTCGACATCGGCGATGAGGCGCAGGCAGCGCTCGTAGAAAGCCGCGCCATCCTGGGTTGGCGCCACTTTCCGGGTTGTCCGATGCAACAGCCGCGCGCCCACCCGCGCCTCCAGTTCGATCACCGCGGCCGAGACCGACGAGCGCGGAAGGCCGAGCGTATCGGCCGCGCGGGTAAAGCTCGAACAGTCGACGACCCGGGTGAAAATGCGGAACAGGTCGATACGGTCCAAGGCGGCTGCCCTCAATTGCACGGATTTTGTGACATATCATGTCAGAATGATGGACTTTATCTGCAAAATCCAGACGGCATCCTGCCGACCTGAAGCAACTGCGCCTGCTGTTGCGTTTGACACAGGGAAGCCGAGGCCATGACCGATCACAGCATCAAAGGCAAAACCGTCCTGATCGCCGGCGGGGCGAAGAATCTGGGCGGGCTGCTGGCCCGGGATTTCGCCGAGCAGGGCGCAAAGGCGGTCGCCATTCACTATAATTCGGAGGCGACCAAGGCCGATGCGGTGAAGACCATCGCCGCGATCCGGGCGGCGGGCGCCGAGGTCGCCGCCTTTCAGGCCGACCTGACCACGGCAGCCGGGATCGAGAAACTGTTCGCCGACACGATCGCCGCCGTCGGCCGGCCGGATATCGCCATCAACACCGTCGGCAAGGTGCTGAAAAAGCCCATGGTCGACATCACCGAGGCGGAATACGACGAGATGTCGGCGGTGAACGCCAAATCCGCCTTCTTCTTCCTGAAGGAAGCCGGCCGCAACCTCAACGACAACGGCAAGGTCTGCACGCTGGTCACATCGCTGCTGGGCGCCTACACGCCCTTCTACGCGGCCTATGCCGGGACCAAGGCGCCGGTCGAGCATTTCACCCGGGCGGCATCGAAGGAATTCGGCGCGCGCGGCATCTCGGTGACCGCGATCGGCCCCGGCCCCATGGACACGCCCTTCTTCTATCCGGCGGAAGGGCCTGACGCCGTCGCCTATCACAAGACGGCCGCCGCCCTGTCGAATTTCTCGCGCACCGGCCTCACCGATATCGAGGATATCGTCCCCTTCATCCGCTTCCTGGTATCGGATGGCTGGTGGATGACCGGCCAGACCATTCTCGTCAACGGCGGCTACACCACGAAGTAGTCAAAGGAGGGCGGCCCCCCGGCCGGGCCGCCCTGCCCTCCCGATCAGGCGCCTTCCGCCTCGTCGATCGTGATCACCACCTTGCCGGTCGAGCGGCGCTCGAGCACCAGATCGAGGGCTTCCGCCGCCTGCGCGAGGGGCCTTGTGTCCGAGACATGGGGGTGGAGGCGCCCCTCCTCCCACCAGCCGATGAGGGTGCGGAAGGATTGCGCCATGATCTCGGGCGCCTTGTCGGCATAAGCGCCCCACCAGAAGCCGATGACATCGATATTCTTGACCAGCAGACGGTTGGCGGCGATCTGGGGCACCTCGCCGGAAGCAAAGCCGATGACAAGCGCCCTCGCCTCGAAGGCCGCGGCCTTCAGGCCCGCCTCGAACAGGGCGCCGCCGACCGGATCATAGATCACATCGACCCCGGCGCCGCCGGTCGCGGCCATGATCGCGCCTTTCAGGTCCTCGACCTCGGCATCGATCAGGTGAAGGGCACCCTGGCGCGCGGCGACGTCGAGCTTGGCCTTGCCCTTGGCGACGGCGATCACCTCCGCCCCCATCAGGACGCCGAGTTCGACCGCCGTCAGGCCGACGCCGCCGGCCGCGCCCAGCACCAGAAGTTTTTCCCCGGCCTTCAGCCGCGCCCGGTGCCACAGCCCGAGATGCGAGGTGCCATAGGCGACGGGAAAGCCGGCGGCGGTGACATAATCCATGGCATCGGGAATTCTCACCGCCCGCTCGGCCGGCACGGCGACCTTGCCGGCATAGCCGCCATGGGGCGGAATCGCCAGCACCCGGTCGCCGACCGCATGGCCGGAGACCCCCTCGCCCACCGCCGCGACCACCCCTGCGACTTCAAGTCCCGGGGAGAACGGCAGGGGCTGCTTGGTCTGATACCGCCCCGCCAGCATCAGGCTATCGGCGAAATTGACCCCGGCCGCGCGCGCGCCGATCACGATTTCCCCTTTGCCCGCAACGGGTTCGGGGATTTCTTCATATTTCATGCCGCGCGGGCCAAGTCCAAGGCCGGTCACAAGCATCGCCTTCATGGATCGTCTTTCCTCGATTTATGTCCCAAACTGATCACGGGACGAGCGGGCAGCTTCGTGGGATGATGGGCCATGACCGTGCGTTATCTCGAATACTTGTTCAATCCGCGTGTCGTCGCCCTGCTCGGCCCGGCCGAGGCTCGCGATCCGATCGCGGCCGCCGTCGCCAATGGCATGTTGCGGGCACCGTTCCACGGCCGGATGCTGGTCGCGGAGGATACGATCGAGGCGATCGAGGCCCTGGCCGAGGCGCCGGAACTCGCGGTTCTCAACGGCGACCTCCAGAAGGCGCCGGCCCTTATCGAAGCCCTGGGCCGCAAGGGCTGCAAGGTCGTGCTCGCGGTCGGCGCCCCGCCGGAAGACCCGGATATCGTTCCGGCCATGCTGGCCGCCGCCCATCCCTTTGGCCTGCGCATCGTCGGCCCCGGCGCCTTCAACCTCGCGGTTCCGGCCATCGGCCTGCAGGCCGTGGTCTCGCCCGTGCTGCCGCAGCCCGGGCGCCTCGCCTTCATCACCCATTCCAACGGCATCCTCGACACGCTGATCGACTGGGCGGCCGGCAATGGCATCGGCCTGTCGCGCGCCGTTTCGCTGGGCGCCAAATGCGATGTCGATCTGGCCGACGTGCTCGATTACCTGGCGCTCGATCATTCGACCGGCGCCATCATCATGTATCTGGAATCGATCACGCGGCCGCGCAAGTTCATGTCGGCCCTGCGTGCCGCCGCCCGCATCAAGCCGGTGGTCGTGCTGAAGGCCGGCCGTTTCGGACCGCTGCCCCCGGCGACGACGACGATCCGCCGCCTTGCCGACGCCGACGCGGTGTTCGATGCCGTGCTGGCCCGGGCGGGCTGCGTGCGGGTCGAAGCCATCGAGGAATTGTTCGACGCCGCCGCCACCCTGGGCTTTCCCGGTGCCGCCATGGGCGACCGGCTGGCGATCCTGGCCAATGGCTATGGCGCCGGCCTGCTGGCCGCCGATCACCTGCTGGAGCGCAATGCCCGCCTCGCCAACCTGTCGAGCGAGACGCTGGCGGGTCTCTCCAGCATCCCCGGCCTGAAATCCGATCTCAATCCGATCGACATCGGTCCCGACGCCGCGCCCGAGCGCTATGCCGAGGTGCTGCCGGTGCTCGCCGCCGATCGCGGCATCGACGGCATTCTTGTCGTTCATACGCCCTCGGCGGTGTCTTCCGCCCTGTCGGCGGTCGAGGCGACGCTGCGCGGCTTCGGCACGCGGCGCCAGCCCCGGCTGATCGCCTGCTTCATGGGCGAGACCGAGGCCAGGGCCGCCCGCGCCGCTCTCCGCGCCTCGGGGATCCCGACATTCTCGACCCCGCGGCAGGCGGCGCGGGCGATCATGCACATGGCGGCCTATCGCCGGAACCAGGAATTGCTGGCGGAAACGCCGGCCTCGATGCCCGGGGATTTCACGGTCGACAGCCTGACCGTCGCGCAGGAGATCGAGGAACATCGCCTCGCCGGGCGCGAATGGGTCCATGGCCCGGACGCGCTTCGCCTGCTTTCGGCCTATGGCTTCCCGACCGTGCGGCCGATCTTCGCCGCGACCCCGGCGGAAGCGGCCGAACATGCCAAGCGCATCGGCGCGACCATCGTGCTGAAGATCGCCACCCGCGATCCCATCGACAAGAAGGCGGTCGGCGGCGTCACCCTCGGCCTCGACGAGCCGGACGATGTCCACCGCGCCGCCGAACTGATGATGCGCCGGGTCACCGCCCGGGCGCCCCAGGCCCGCATCGACGGCTTCACGGTCGAGCCCATGGTGATCCGACCGGATGGCCATGAATTGCTGCTCGGCTTCGTCGAGGATGAACAGTTCGGCCCGGTCGTCGTCTTCGGCAACGGCGGCACGGCCTGCGAGGTGATCCGCGACCGGATCGTCGCCCTGCCGCCCCTGAACATGGCCTTGGCCCGCCACGCCATCAGCCGGACCCGGGTGGCCAATCTTCTGTCCGCCGGTCCCGGCCGGCCGGGCATCGACAGTCGGGCGCTCGAACTCGCGCTGCTGCGCGTCGCCCAGATCGCCATCGATCACCCGGAAATCATCGAACTGGAGATCAATCCGCTGGTCGCCGATCCGGAGGGCGTGATCGTGCTCGACGCCCGCTTCCGCCTGGCCGAGGCCAGCCAGCCGGGCAGTAAGCGCCTGGCCATCCGGCCCTACCCGAAAAGCCTGGAAGCCCTGGTCACCGACGACGTGGGCGAGCACTACCAGTTGCGGCCGATTCGCCCCGAGGACGAACGGCCGCTGATCAAGGGCGTGACCACGGTCAATCCCGAGCATCTGCGCCTTCGCTTCTTCGCGCCGATGAAGGAACTCAGCCACGCCTTCGCCGCCAAGCTGACCCAGATCGACTATGACCGGGAAATGGCCTTCGTGCTGATGGGCGAAGGCCCCCCGGGCGAGGCCGAATGGTTCGGCACCGGACGCCTCGTCTCCGATCCCGATGGCGAGAAGGGCGAATATGCCGTCATCGTCCGCTCGGATCGCCTCGGCCGTGGCCTCGGCCGGCTGCTGATGGAGCGGATCATCTCCTATGGCAAGGAGCGGGGCCTGCGCGAGATCTACGGCGAGGTCCTGCGCGAGAACCGGACCATGCTGCAGCTCGCGACCGAACTGGGCTTCATCGTCAAGTCCAGCCCGGACGAGCCCGAGGTCGCCCATGTCGTGCTCAGGATCTGAGAGACCTTTTGGAAACCCAGGACGGGTCGATCCAGCGGATCTTTTCACGCCCCGCGCCCGCCGCCGGGCATTCGACCAAGGTGGTGCGACCAACTGACTAATTTTCAGGGCTGAGGTTCAGTCCTAGGCTTCTTCCCGCACCCCCGGGAGGAGTGCCTCGCAGCCCTTTGTGGCCGCCCGTGATCAATGAACATTTGTCGCAGATTTTAGCGAAACCCCGGATTTCCGCGGGTTTCCGCCGATATCTCCTCGTTGACGAATGAACGGATCAAAAAATATTCACAAATCCCCAAGAAAGCGCTTGCAGTGAATAAATCTTGGGATATTTATTATTCATCGTTCAGCGGCGATGGCCCAAGGGGGCAGGCCCGGACGAGAGACCGAGGAGGATGGACATGACGACCATCGAACACATCGCCGCCAAGCTGACCTTTGGCCGTATCGCCACGCTGGTCGTGCTGACCTACAGCGCGGCCGCCCTGGTGCAGATGACCAGCAACGTGCTGGCGATCTGAACCGCACCCGTCAAAGCGGAGCCTGAAAAATGTTCGCCACGCGCCTGAACGAGATCCTGGCCAGCCTCATGACCGCCGCCGCGCTGCTTTACGCCGCCGCCGTGGTGATCGAGAGCGCCGGACAAATCGCCGCGATCGCCTGATCGGCGCGCGGTGGACACAAGACCGAATTCAAAGGACCACGACCATGCAGACCTTCACCCGCTTCTTCGACCGCATCGCCCTGACCGTCGTCGCCGCCTATGCCATCGCGCTGGCGGCCCAGACGGTCCAGAACGTCGGCCTGATCTGACCTTATCCGTTCCCTGGAGGGTCTCCGGTCTCCCCGGGCCCTCCACCCTGCGGCACGCCGCTTTCGGCGAGCTGCCCTAGAGCCCGGTCCCGGCCAGCCCCGGACCGGGCCTTTTTTTGAGATCAGGCCTTGGCCCCGGCCACTGCGGCGGCGGGGTCGAGCGGCCAGCGGGCGCGCGGCTTGATGTCGAGGGGATCGGTGTGGCCGGCGCGGAAATGCTCGACCCCGGCCCAGGCGATCATCGCCGCGTTGTCGGTGCAGAGCCGGAGCGGCGGCGCGACGAAGACGGAACCCACCTCGCCCGCCAGTTTCTCGAGCCGGGCGCGCAGG